>CAILXE010000063.1 GCA_903838095.1 uncultured Chlorobiaceae bacterium | reverse complement strand
TTAAGTCACTATTTTCGAAAGGAAATCTATCCTGTACTGACGCCGCTCGCTTTTGACACTGGCCACCCTTTTCCTTTTATGTCGAACCTTTCTCTTAACCTTGCCATTGAGCTGGAGGATGAAGAGAATCATCTGCTGAAATTCGCCCGAGTGAAGGTGCCTGATATTCTCCCCCGACTTCTCATGCTTAACACTATCAAGGGCTTTCAGAATAATAACGAAGTCATCCAGTATATCTGGATAGAAGATCTCATTGAAAGCAATCTGGCCCACCTGTTTCCAAAAGTGAAAATTATACAGTCGCATCTTTTCAGATTGATTCGCGATGCAGATATTGAAATTGAGGAAGATGAGGCGGGAGATTTGCTTAAAACCATTGAGCAGGGAATACGGTCGCGCCGCTATGGAAATGTAGTGCGACTTGATATAACGCCCTCAATGCCGCCATCGATGAGAACTCTGCTGATGAATAATCTCAATGTACCCTCGCGAAATGTTTATGAAATAGATGGAGCGCTTGGACTCGGATCCCTGATTGATCTGCTGAAAATAGAACGGACTGATTTGAAAGATGATACTTTTGTGCCCCGCAATCGGATCAAGGAGAAATTTTGCACTGATATTTTCAGCGCTATAAGGAAAAAAGACAGGCTGCTCTATCATCCCTATGATTCTTTTCAGCCAGTGGTCGATTTCATCAACCAGGCGGCGCTTGATCCATCCGTTCTCTCAATAAAACAGACACTTTACAGGGTGGGAAGTAACTCACCGATAGTCAATGCCCTGATAAAAGCAGCCGAAGCTGGCAAACAGGTTGCCGTTCTCGTGGAACTCAAGGCAAGGTTTGACGAAGGCAATAATATTGTCTGGGCACGGGCGCTTGAAGATGTGGGAGCACATGTCGCTTATGGTCTTCCGGGACTCAAAACCCACACAAAGCTTACCCTTGTTGTGCGCCGTGAGCAACAGAAACTGAAACGATATCTTCATCTTGGCACTGGAAACTACAACCCATCAACGGGGAAACTCTACACCGATTACAGCCTTTTCACTACCAACGAGCTGCTTGCGAACGATGTGGCAGAACTTTTCAATGCCTTAACCGGGTATTCAAAACACACCGCATACAGAAAGCTGCTTGTTTCACCAATCAACACCCGAAAAAGAATCATTGAGATGATTGAACGAGAGATTGAGTGGAACCAGAAGGAAAAGTGCGGAAGAATAATCATGAAAATGAACTCCCTGGTTGACGCCAAAACCATCCGGACACTCTACAAGGCCTCCTGTGAAGGGGTAAAGACAGACCTTATCGTTCGCGGCATTTGCTGTCTTAAACCAGGAATTCCCGGTGTCAGTGAAAATATTCGGGTCATCAGCGTCATTGGACGTTTTCTCGAACACAGCAGGGGATACTACTTTCATAACGGCGGCAAAGAAGAGCTTTATCTTGGAAGCGCCGACATCATGCCGAGAAACCTTGACGATCGGGTTGAAACGCTTTTTCCGGTCTTTGACAAAGCGCTTGTGAGTACCGTTATCTCAGATTTTGAATTGATTCTGAGCGATAATGTCAAAGCCTGGCAGATGAACGCCGACGGCAGATACTTGTTGATTGACAACGCATCCCCCAGGGTAAACAGTCAGTCACTCTTTCTGACCCGATCTGCTCTTCGGACAAATTCATGTCCTTGAATTACCCACTCAGAAAATAATGGCAATGGGATTATCAAGCAGTGCATTCTGTTTTGGAAATAACGTGATGTGGCTTCATCAGCGAAAGCACCCCCATTTGGAACGACTGCTTGAGACAGCAAAGCCGGTTCATCTTGATCGCTCATCAAAAGTCGTTATTCTCAGCGATCTGCACATGGGCAATGGCGGCAGACTTGATGAGTTCAGGAAAAATTCCGACTTGGTTAAAAACATCCTTGAACGCCATTACCTGCCCCAAAAATACTCTCTTGTGCTCAATGGCGATATTGAAGAGCTGTTAAAGTTTCCTTTAGGAAGCATTGAATCTCAGTGGGGTGATTTTTACAACCTTTTTCAAAGGTTTGAGCAGAACGGCTTTTTCTGGAAAACCTATGGAAACCATGATGCCCCTTTGCTTGGTCAGAAAAATTACAAGCTTGCTTCATCAATGGCAGAATCGCTGAAATTCAAGTATGGCAAAGAAACCATCCTGCTTTTTCATGGCCATCAGGCCTCTGTCTTTATGTGGGAGACGTTTCCAGTTGTCAGCCGTGCCGCAATCTTTGTTCTCCGTTACATTGCCAAGCCTGCCGGTATAAAAAACTTCTCAGTTGCCCACAACAGTCGGCGACGATTCGCTGTCGAAAAATCGATCTATGAATTTTCAAACCGGGAAAAAATTGTCTCCATCATAGGCCATACCCATCGTCCGCTCTTTGAATCTCTTGCCAAAATGGATTTTCTGAATTACAAGATCGAAGATTTTTGCAGGATGTATCCTATCGCTGCAGAAGAACACCGCACAGCAATCAAGGAGCAGATTGAATCGATGAAAATTGAACTTGCAGCCTGTTTCAAACAAGGGAAAAAGATCAGCCTTCGCAGTGGTATTTACAATAATCTCACCATTCCAAGTCTCTTCAACTCAGGATGCACAATTGGAAAACGTGGTATCACTGCCCTTGAAATTGAAGGGAATACGATAAGGCTGGTTTGCTGGTACAATGGAAATCAGAGCCCTGAATTCGACAGAGAACAAGATAATCGGCCAACAAAACTTGGTTCGACTGAATTTTCCAGGATTATTCTGAATGAAGACTCTCTTGATTATGTTTTTTCCCGCCTTCATCTGCTGGCATAACACTGACACGTCCCTCTTTTAAATCTGAGTTCCAGCGCAGCTCTTTGTTTGCAAGCTTGTAGCACTCCCGTAACAATTCCTCAACAGAACGAATAGTACTTTCTATTGTGCATGAAATTGATATGCAAAACTGCTTTTTATGTTTTTAATGATCAAATAATACAAACCCATCTAATACTTTGTTATGAAAAAAGTTGCATTGATTGTCGGCTTGGCTGCTGCCCTCGGGTTCAATAAAGCAGAAGCTGCTGACTGGAACTGGAGTGGTGATGTTCGAGAACGTTTTGAGTCACAGCATACCTCACCAACCGCAACGAGTAATGCCGACACAAACGGCAGCAGCCGCGTTCGCACCCGCGTCCGTCTTGGAGCCTCTGTCTGGATCAACGAAGAGCTTTCTTCCGGCTTCCAGATTGCGACAGGTGACGATGCGACAAAGGAGACTATATCTCGAAATCAAACATTTACGGGGACTTTCCAGCCAAAAAACATCTATCTCAACGAGGCGTTCATTGACTACCATCCGACAGCTCTTGACGGCAAGGTAAACCTGCTGATCGGTAAAAGAGATGTCTCCAATACGATTATACGGGTTGACAACCTTGTTTATGATTCTGACCTGACCTTTGAAGGTGCAACACTGCAGTACGGCAAGGATGCCAACGGCAAAGAAAAAGACGGATTGATTGGTATTGCCGGCTACTATTTTCTTAACGAATATAATAGCTCAACGGTATCCAGTCCATACCTGTACCTGGCTCAGGGCGCATACAAGGGTGAAATCAATGACATAAGCTATCTGTTTGGCGCAGGATACAATTTGTATAAAAACCTGAAGAACCTTTTAATTTATGATACGAACGTCCCTGCCCCTCCCTTGTCTACAAGTGTCCCGGCCAACTGGACAAATTCAGGATATAATATTGCCGAACTCTTCGGAAAAGTTGGCGGTCAGCTCACCGAAAAACTACCCTGGAAAATTTACGGTCAATATGCTTTCAATACGACAACGAATACAGAACATTCCAGCATTAATGACAGTAAAAGAAAAGCATGGCTTGGAGGTGTGACGTTAGGTGATGCAAAACAAGTAGGCGATTGGGCTCTTGATGCAAAATACGTCAGAATTCAAAGAGATGCTGTTTTCCCGTTGCTCACTGATTCCGACAGAAAACCGGTTGATATAGTCAATATCAAAGGTTTTGAGGTTGCAGGAACCTATCATGTTGTCCAGAACCTGACTATCGGAGCAAGATATTATCAGTATAACAATATTGACGCATCTGCTACGACGTATAATCCTAAGCTTCATCAGTTGCAGCTTGATGCTATCGTCAAATTCTGACAAGGGTGTGCTTGTTTGTTCTTTCGTTTGGTTGTGTGGCTGGTTTGCAAGACTGTTCCTGCTGCTGAAGGGCTGTCTTGCATAACCGGTTTATTATAAGTAAACTCTTTTATATTTATCATCTATTAACTCAATTATGAAAATCGACATGAACTTCTTCAGAAAAATACTTTTATGTGCCACCGTGTTTGGAGTTATGGTTTCAGGCACAGCCGGAGCTGCCGGCAAAATAGTTATTGACGGCTCAACGACGGTTGGACCTATAGCTAAAGCATTTGCAACTCATTTTACCAGAAGCACTGGCGTTCAGGTTACCGTGAGTGAGTCCGGCTCGGGGAATGGTGCGAAAAGCTTGATTAATAAAACCTGTGACATCGCTACCATGTCACGCCCCATGAAAGACAAGGAACTGGCCGCTGCCAGAAGCAAAGGGGTCAACCCTGTCGAGCATATCGTTGCGCTTGACGGCCTCTGTATTGTAGTTCATCCGAGCAACCGCGTCAACGCACTGACAAAAGCACAGATTCGGGGAATTTATATGGGCAAGTACACCAACTGGAGCGAGGTTGGTGGACCGAATGCTCCGATCGTGATGATCCAGCGTGAATCAAACAGCGGTACTGCCGACTCTTTTAAAGAGCTGGTCATGGGTAAAGATAATCCGATTTCCAAGAGAGCAGAGACCCAGTCAAGCAACGGCGCCATCAAGAGCCGCGTAGCATCTACCCCTGCCGCCATCAGCTATATCGGCCTCGGTTTTGTTGACGCATCAGTCAAAGCAGTTCTGGTTGACGGTATTGAAGCTGACGTCAAGACAGTCAGGAACAACACCTATCCTATTCATCGTCCGCTCTTCATGTACACCAACGGCCAGCCAACTGGAGCTGTCAAGCAGTTCATCGATCTGCCGAAAACCATCGAAGGGAAAAACATCATCCACGAAACCGGTTTTGTGAACTATTATTGACGGCTTGCGGAATCTGCTCTTTTAACAACCTCCAATGCAAAAAAGCCGGCTCTCATCTGAGCCGGCTTTTTGCGTCTGCCAACATACCCACTCCTGAGGAGCTAAAATACAACAATCACCCAAAACAGTGGGCATCAGCGATGCTCCTGCTCAGTTGAGAAAAATTGTCCATTGTTTTTCCTACCTTCTGATAACGAAATATTTAACCACAAATGCAAGGACATGAAACGAACACCCTCGCAAAAATTTGTTCACACCATAGCCATACTTTTGATGCTCGTCGGAATC
Source organism: uncultured Chlorobiaceae bacterium (assembly GCA_903838095.1). Lineage (GTDB taxonomy): Bacteria > Bacteroidota > Chlorobiia > Chlorobiales > Chlorobiaceae > Chlorobium. The sequence goes on along the minus strand of CAILXE010000063.1, from coordinate 742 downwards.
TCAGCCTGTCGCCAGAACAGTGACGAGTTGCGTCGCGACCGCATTATTACAGCTATTTCTGCCGATTTCGACTATCTCAATCCCCTGCTCATCCAGTTTTCGATGTCACGGGAGGTATGCAAGCTACTCTATCCTTCACTGGTAAAACCCACGTATAATGAAAAAAAAGGTGGCATTACTTTTTTACCCAACGCCGCCAAAAGCTGGGAATTTTCCGGCAATGGAAAAACTGTCACGTTCCACTTGCGGAACGGAGTTCTCTGGGAAGATGGAAAAAAGGTGACATCGCATGATTTCAAGTTCTCTTACGGCTTGTACAAGAACCCCAAAATCGCCAGTACACGACAGCATTATCTCAATGATCTGCTGCTGCTGCCGGATGGAACGGCAGATATCGATCGCTCCGTTGAAACGCCGGACGATTCAACACTGGTGCTCCATTTCAGTAAATCCATGGCGCAGGAGATTGTTCTGGATCATTTCAACGATCTGATGCCGGTTGCAGAACATGTTTTCAAAGCATTTTCACCCGATGAGATCCGCACGAGAGCTCATGAAATACCGATAGTCAGCGCAGGCCCTTTCAGGATTAAACAGTGGACTCGCCAGGAAAAACTTGAGCTGGTCACAAATCCCTTATCAACACTGCCCCATCCGGCTGTCATCAAAAACATGATTTTTATGGTGGTCCCTGAATACACCACCCGGCTGGCCATGCTGAAATCCGGCCAGATTGATGCTA
>CAILXE010000062.1 GCA_903838095.1 uncultured Chlorobiaceae bacterium | reverse complement strand
GACAAGACAACGGTGAACTGCGTTGTTGATTTCAGGATATGCTTCTGGATTATTTTCTATACGACGGACAGCCTCAGTTACCTGATCAAGAAAATCGCGCCCAAGCCCTTTTGCCTGATGTTGATAATACAACATAGAATCAACCATCTCATGTTCAGCCGGTATTAAAAATCTTGCTTTTTTCATTAAAGTCGTTCACGTGCTTCCTGAAGAACCATTGCGGCAGGACGTCCAATAATACGCCCTTCAAGATATGCCTGATACCTCCGTTCAGCCTCTTCAACCCACAAAGACTCAATCTCTTCCCCTGCCAGTTCATCAAGAGTAGATAAAAGATACTCGGCAAGTTCAGCACGAGCTTCAACCGGTAACGCCATAACCTCTCGCTTAATCGCTAATAAGTTACTCATAATCGATTATCAAAAATTCAAACGCCAAACCAAATATCAAAAATTTATACCCAGTATATTATTCATTTTTCTTCTTCTTAATTACATGAAAATTATTTTTTTTTTGTATCTGTAAATGTAATAATATAAAAAACAGGGCAGCCTCACACCCCATCCCCATCCGGCATAGCCCGGCGCATGAACTCATTGAAAAGAGGTACCGTGAAGGCCATCACCCCATGCGAAGAACTGTAGATCATCCCCTTTTTAATCAGCCCAGAACGCACAGAGCTGAGCGCTGTAATTTCGACACCGAGAGCTGTGGAAATGTCGGCGCTGCGATAGGGGCCGGGCCCAATCTCGGCCATTGCCCGCAGGTATTTTTTTTCACGATCGGTAAGCCGATTAAAGCGTACTTGAAAAAAGTTCTCATCCAGACGGTTGATAACGATCAATGTTGTCTGTTGGACAACCGACAGTGTAATGGGTGAGCTTTCGGCCTGGTTCCACACCTGATACCCCCACTCCTGAAGAAAATAGGGATAGCCTTTGGTCAGGCGGAAAATTTCGTGAAGGGCTTCAGCGTCAAATGAGACCCCGGCGTCAACAACTGGTTCCTGAAGCGCTTTGGCTGCATCCTGCTCATTGAGCGCTCCGATATCAGGAAAATTGAAGAGCCGTTCTGCATAGGATTTTGCTTCACCGGCAAGCCCTGGCAGAATTGGGAGACCTGCAGCGACAAGCACAACAGGCAGTTGGCGTTGCTGCATTTTGAGCATGGCCATAATTATTGCATTCAACTCCGAGGAAGAAAGGTACTGGATTTCGTCAATCAGAATAGCCACAGCACTCCTGCGTTCCTCGGCAGCTTCACCTACCGCCACAAAAAGGCTCGAAAGATCAACCTCCAGGTCTCCACTGTCAGCGCTCCCCTTTTCAGGATCAATATCCAGGCCAATCTCAACATCCCCCAAAGATACCTTTACTCCGCCAATAAAGCTTTTCAGCACAGCAAGTGCCCGACGGACTTTTTCGCCATTTCCAGTCACTCTGTCGAGATCAAAAAGAAGCCTGCGCAACTGTGGCACAAGGAGCAATACTAATGACTTGCTCTCCTGCGCTTCAAGAAAAAGAGTTCGATATCCATCATGAAGGGCCATCCGCTCAATTTGATTCAGCAAAACCGTTTTGCCGACACCACGAAGTCCTGTCATCAAAATGCTTTTCTCAGGCCGCTTGCGACGAACTCGCCCTAAAAGAACGGCGGCCTGCTCCAGGATAGCGTCACGTCCTGCCAGTTCCGGAGGAGGAGAGCCTGCGCCGGGAGAGAAGGGATTTCTGATAGCATCCATTGACAATCCTGATTTATTGAGATTTATACATACTTATACTAAGTTATACACAATTATACAATAATGCCAGTATAATTATCGCTATGCCCGATTATTGCGGCATTCCGTTCAACACTGATACAGAACTGATGCGCTGGCGGCAAGAAGTTGCATGGCCAAGCAGATTTTTGCAGAGAACAACGAATTGATGAACCAGAGACACCATTGCAGATGCAATCGCTTTCTGTGTATATTCGCTGGAGATATTCCGCAAACCGATCCATTGATGAAAATCAAAATCGATACTCATGATGGTTAACGTTTCACATCGAGGTTGAGTGCCATGCAAAAGCTGCCAGTAGGAATACAGACCTTCAGGACAATCATCGAGGGTGATTATCTCTACATCGACAAAACGGAGATTGCACGGAGATTGATTGACAATTATCGCTATGTCTTTCTGTCGCGACCACGCCGTTTCGGCAAAAGCCTGTTTCTTGATACGCTGAAAAATATTTTCGAGGGAAAACGGGAGCTTTTCCGTGGACTTTTGATTGAGGAGCAGTGGACCTGGGAGGAGAGCTGGCCAGTCATCAAGATAAGTTTCAGTGGCGGAGTTCACTCAACAGCCGATCTTGAGGAGGATTTGCTGCACATACTCAAATCCAACGAGGAGCGACTTGGGCTGAAGTGTGAAAACAAGTCAAAAGCACAATACTATTTTGCAGAATTAATCAAAAAAGCATCCGAGAAATATCAGCAGAAGGTTGTCATTCTTGTTGATGAGTACGACAAGCCAATTTTAGACAATATTGAAAATATCCCTGAAGCGCTTGCCATACGGGATGGAATGCGCGACTTTTATACAAAAATCAAGGAGAACGACGAATATCTGCGCTTTACCTTCCTCACCGGGGTGAGCAAGTTCTCCAAAGTGTCGCTCTTCAGCGGCCTGAACAATCTCGAAGATATAAGCCTCAATCCCGACTATGGCGCCGTCTGCGGCTACACCCAGCTTGATGTGGAGACCGCTTTTGCTCCTTATCTGGAGGGTGTGGACATGGAAAAGGTCAAGCGGTGGTACAACGGGTATAACTTTTTGGGTGAGAAAGTCTATAACCCTTATGATATTCTGCTCTTCATCAAGAACCAAAAGATGTTCAAAAACTATTGGTTCGAGACAGGAACACCCCGTTTTCTGATTGAACTCATAAAAAAGAACAACTATTTTATCCCCAATTTTAATGGATTGAAGGCTGATGACTCTCTGGTCAACAGCTTTGACATTGAAGCGCTCAATCTGGAAACGATTATGTTTCAGACCGGATATTTGACCATCACGCGCCTGATGGATTTGGGCATGGGAGTTGGCTACGAGTTGGGATTTCCGAACAAAGAGGTACAGATCAGTTTTAACAACTCTATTTTGCAGTCGATGATGGCCAGCGGTTCACAAAAGGAGCCAATCCGCCATGAGCTGCTCAATTTGATCAACGCCGGGGATGTTGGGAGTCTGGAACCCGTTATCCGTCGCCTTTTTTCGAGTATCGCCTACAATAATTTCACCAACAACGATATCGAGAGGTATGAGGGCTTTTACGCCAGCGTGCTCTATGCTTATTTTGCCAGTCTCGGTGTCGATATCATCGCCGAAGATGTGAGCAACAAGGGCAGAATTGACCTGACACTGAAGGCCGAAGGGAGAACCTTGCTGTTTGAGTTCAAGGTGACCGACACAGAGCCGCTTGAGCAGATCAAAACTATGAGATATTACGAGAAATACAGCGGCGAACGCTACCTGATTGGCATCGTTTTTGATCCCAAAGCAAGAAACGTCAGCAAGTTTGAGTGGGAAAAGATCTGAACTCATCACGAGTGGTGGATAAAAGAGATTCCATCCCCATCCTGCCCCGCTTTTCATCACGGGACAGAAGTGAGCAAACGTCTTTACTCGATGGTCATCATAATTTCACCCATGCCAACGGGATCACCTTTGGCTACGGTGATGGAGAGGATTCTTCCTGAACAAGGGGCTTTGACAGGGGTCTCCATCTTCATGGCCTCAATAACGGCAACCTCTTCTCCCTCTTTGACCTCATCACCAACTTTGACGGAAATTGAGAAAACATTACCAGGCATCACGGCGGGTACGGGAGTGCCTGCGTGAGGCTGAGGAACAGGAGCAGAATCAGCCTCTGCCACTGGTGGAGCAGCAACTGATTGTGGATTGATCGCAGAACCCTCGGCAAAGGAGACGGTATAAGGGGCTCCATCAACGAAAACGGTAAAGTTTCCGACCATCGAGATAACTTTTGATGCCGATTGAACCGGAGCTGGCGATGAGGATGGCAGTTTGGAAAACAGCTCTTCAAGACGGTGGTTCACCTCTTTCTGGTGAATATCATGCTTGTGTGCTTCGTGGTATGCTGCCACCACCTCTGCTCTTGGTGTTGCCTTTATTTCAACGGCTATATCGGCTTTGTAACGAATGCCGGTTGAGCAATCTCCCTGAAGGAATGCAATGCCTTTGGCGCCACAGGTTGCCGCAATAAAAATGTTTTCATCTGTCTGCGGAATATGAGCTTTCTGAAGCAGCGACTTGTTATAGGCTACGCCAAGTTCAGGGTTCCGGTCGTTGATGTCGTGCACATCTTCAGCCGTTGGGGCAAGGCCAAGCTGTTCTGAAGCAAGCCGAACAACCTCTTCGTCAGGACGGGCCGGGGTTTTGCCAAAGTAGCCAAGCACCATTTTGCCGTATCCATCGGTGATTTTTTTCCAGTGACCCTGAACGGTATTGGCAAATGCCTGCTGGAAATAGAACTGTGATACAGGAGTGACCGAGGCGCCAAAACCGCCCTTGACCACCACTTCCCGCATATTATTGATCACTTGGGGAAAGAGGTGAAGCGTGTTGTTGTCGCGCATCATCTGGGTATTGGCGGTAAGTGCGCCGCCGGGCATGGGTGAGAATGAGATCACCGGATTGACCGCTGTCGCTTCGGGCGGCATGTAGTATTTATACATCTGATCGATAAAGAGCGCCTCCACTTCAAGGTATTTTTCCTGATCGATGTCGAGGGTGTATTCGGTGCCTCGAAGCCGCTGCCACATGGTGAGGATATCAACTTCAGCGGTTCCTCCGCTGACAGGAGCCATGGAGAGATCAATAATATCAGCTCCACCGGTTATGGCTGCAAAGTTGCAGGCCACGCCCATTCCGGCAGTGTCGTGCGTATGAAACTGGATTATTGTCCCCTCGGGCAGCATCTTTCTTGCGCCCTTGATGGTCTCATGAACAACCGCAGGAGTGGTTGTGCCTGAAGCGTCCTTGAAGGCGACACTGTCGAAAGGAATTTCGGCATCAAGAATCTCTTTCAGCTTGTCGAGGTAAAACTGCGGGGTGTGGCAGTAGGTCTCGGTCAATCCGGGAGGAAGCCCCATCAGTGCAACAACAACCTGGTGCTTGAGCCCTGCATCATGAATACATTGACCAGAATAAGAGAGGTTGCGGACGTCCATCAGGGCATCAAAGTTCCTGATGGTCGTTATGCCATGCTTTTTAAAGAGACGGGCATGAAGATCGATAATATCCCGCGACTGTGACACAAGACCAACAACATTGGCGCCTCGTGACAGTGTCTGGAGGTTGATATCGGGCCCTACAATCTTGCGGGCAGTATCCATCATGCTAAAAGCGTCCTCTTCGCAATAGAAGTAGAGACTCTGAAAGCGGGCTCCACCTCCTATTTCAAAGTTGTCGGTGCCTGCGTGAACGGCTGCCTCCAGGGCTGGCAGAAAATCTTCTGTTTTTACCCTGGCGCCAAAACATGACTGAAAGCCGTCCCGGAAAGAGACGTCCATAAATCTTATCTTTTTCATAAACTTTCTCTTTTCATTTAAATGAGCATGACGACCAGCAAAAAAAAGGGATCAGTGCGTCTCGCTGGCAAAAGTGCCAAGTTGACGGAACGACTCCTCTTCTACCAAACTGTGCAGGCTGTTGCCATGTGCATCCATGGTGACAATAGCCGGGAATGAACTGACCTCAAGATGCCACATGGCTTCGGGGACACCCATCTCTTCAAGAAAATCAACGCCGGTCACTTTTGTAATGCAACGGGCATAATACTGCGCCGCACCTCCGATAGCATTGAGGTAAACGGCTCCGTGTTCCTGCAACCCCTTGAGGGTTTTCGGGCCCATGCCGCCTTTGCCGATAATAGCTCTCAAACCAAGTTTTTTGATAACATCAGCCTGGAATGGCTCTTCACGAATCGACGTGGTCGGGCCGGCAGCGGTCACCCGATAGCTGCCATCCTCGTTTTTCATGATAACCGGTCCGCAATGGAAGAGAACTCCGCCGGTTGTATCAAGACCTGCCGGTAGATCGTGGTGCATAATGTAGTGGTGGAACGCGTCTCTGCCGGTGTGCATGGTTCCGTTGACCAGCACAACATCTCCAACCTTCAGGCTGCGTACCTGTTCTTCGGTAACCGGCGCCTGCAGAACCACCTCTTTTCCGGTCAGTGGCATCCCTTCGCCTTTGGCCATGCGTTTGATCTCGTCGGCATCTCTGTAGTACCAGCGCTCAATTGAGCCTGTGGATGGATCAAGCAGGACGCCAAGCCTGCGGTATGCCCAGCAGTTGTAAGCTACCGAAACAAAAAAGCTTGCAGGAACACGATGCGATTTGCCGATTTTGCAGCCGAAGAGGGTGGTTTTTCCGCCGAACCCCATTGGGCCGATATCCATGGT
>CAILXE010000061.1 GCA_903838095.1 uncultured Chlorobiaceae bacterium | reverse complement strand
TTGATGAAGGATGCGATGGGCGGATATAGAGGGACCGCCTGTGAGATAAACAGGATTATTCTGAAAAATCCCGAGAATGCCGAGGCTTGGTATAACAGGGGCAATGACCGTGGCAGTTGCGGTGAGTTTTATTCTGCTGTCAGTGATTATACGATGGCGCTGAAACTTGGGCTTCGGTTCCGTGAGGAGGTTAATGCCTATGGCAATCGTGGTATGGCAAGGGTAGAAACAGGTGATCTGGACGGTGCAATCGAGGATTTCAGTGCAATCATTCACCGTCAGCCAAAAAACCTCTGGATATTACGGACAGCATATCGTAGCAGGGCTTTAGTTAAGGAGCAAAAAGGTGATAGATCAGGAGCAACGGAAGACAGGAGGTTGGCAATCCTGCTATCGCCGAGATCAATAACAACAATCAATAATGGAGAATAGAACGATGGGAATGTCATGTAATCAATGTCAGGAGAGCATTCATGGTACCGGGTGCAGAGCAAGAGGCGTTTGCGGAAAAGATGAACTAACGGCAAAACTGCAGGATGTGCTTATCTATGCAACTGAAGGGCTTGCGCTTTCGGCAGAAAAACTGCCTGAAGGCGTATCAAGAAAAGTTGGCCAGCTTATCAGTGAATCTCTTTTTGTCACAGTGACCAACACCAACTTTGATGAAGATGCGATTGTTTTGCAGATACTGAAAACACTTGCTTTGCGTGATGAGCTTAATGCTTCTCAAAATCAGAAGCCTCTCCATGATGCCGCTCAGTGGAGTGGTGGGTCAAAAGATGATTTTCTTGCAAAAGCACTTGTTGTCGGCATTGAAAGCCTCAGTGAAAACGAAGACCTGCGTTCACTGAAAAGTCTTGTACTCTATGGCATCAAGGGACTTGCGGCTTATACTGATCATGCTGCAGTGCTTGGCTATCACGATAATGATATTTATGCATTTTATGTCAAAGGCCTTGCCTCCTTGACAACAGAGCTTTCGGCTGATGAGCTGACAACCCTCGTACTGGAAACCGGAGGCATTGCCGTGAAGGCAATGGCTTTGCTCGATAAGGCAAACACTGAAACTTATGGCCATCCAGAAATAACAATGGTTAAAACCGGTGTCGGCAAAAATCCCGGTATCCTTATTTCAGGCCATGATCTGCGCGATATGGAGGATCTGCTGAAACAGACAGAGGGAACAGGGGTTGATGTCTACACGCATTGCGAAATGCTTCCAGCGCATTACTATCCTGCGTTCAAGAAATACTCTCACTTTGTTGGTAATTATGGCGGTTCATGGTGGTCACAAGACAAAGAGTTTGAATCTTTCAATGGACCGATTCTCATGACTACAAACTGTATTGTTCCTGTTCGGGAAGTGTATCGCAACCGCATGTTTACCACAGGAATGGCGGGTTATCCAGGCCTGAAACATATTCCTGCCAGAGCAGAGGGCGGCCAGAAAGATTTTTCTGCGCTTGTTGCACTTGCCAAAACATGTAAGTCGCCGGTTGAACTTGAAAATGGGCAGATTGTCGGGGGCTTTGCGCACAATCAGGTACTTGCACTGGCCGACAAAGTGGTTGATGCGGTCAAGTCCGGAGCTGTCAGGAGGTTTGTGGTGATGGCGGGCTGTGATGGTCGCCACGCTTCGCGCCGTTACTATACCGATGTGGCTGCGGCATTGCCGAATGATACTATCATTCTGACAGCAGGGTGCGCAAAGTATCGCTACAACAAGCTTGAGCTTGGTGATATTGGCGGCATTCCCCGTGTGCTTGATGCTGGTCAGTGCAATGACTCCTACTCACTGGCCGTTATAGCTCTGAAGCTCAAGGAGGTTTTTGAACTTGAAAATATTAATGATCTGCCAATCTCTTTTGATATAGCATGGTATGAGCAGAAAGCGGTAACGGTTTTGCTTGCATTGCTTTATCTTGGAGTGAAAGGGATTCGTCTTGGCCCTACGCTTCCAGAGTTTCTTACACCGAATGTCGCCGCAGTGCTTGTTGAGAAATTTGGCATCAAACCAATCGGAACGGTTGATGCTGATGTGGAAGCAATGATGGCAGGTGCGTGACCTCATGGTCTTTTTTTTGTAACCGGTTTTTTGGTGTTTCAAGTGCGGATATGATCTTTTTCGGTCAATAACTCCATATCCGCACTTAGGTTTATTTTTTCATTGATGTGAACAAAAAGTCAGTATTCTATTCTCCTTTAACTTTTAATAACTATATATTTATGTAATCAAAGTAATGATGTTCAATTGGAAAAATAGACTTCTATGGCAAAAGTTGTTGTTTTAGGAGCAGGTATATCAGGTCATACCTGCGCTTCGTTTCTTAAAAAGAAACTTGGCAAACGTCATGAAGTCGTTGTCGTGACTCCAAATGCTTACTATCAGTGGATTCCTTCAAATATATGGGTTGGTGTCGGGCAAATGTCTATTGACGATGTTCGCTTTGAATTGAAAAAGGTTTATGATCGCTGGGGCATTGTGCTGAAGCAGGCCAAAGCCATAGAAATTCATCCGGAAGGCGACAGGGATATTTCAAAAGGGTTCGTAACCATTGAATACACCGATGCGTCAAGGAATGGACAAACGGAAAAAGTCGATTATGATTTTCTTGTTAATGCCACTGGTCCAAAGCTTAATTTTGAAGCCACCGAGGGCCTTGGTCCAGGAAAAAACAGCTTTTCGGTCTGCACCTATACCCACGCTGCACAGGCCTGGGAAAATCTTCAATCCAATATCAATAAAATGAAGTCCGGTCAAAAGCAGCGAATTTTGATTGGGACTGGTCATGCCATGGCAACCTGCCAGGGGGCGGCTTTCGAATATATTCTGAATGTCGCACACGAAATCTCAAAACGGGGTCTAAGCGATATGGCCCAAATCACCTGGTTATCAAACGAATATGAGCTTGGTGACTTTGGTATGGGAGGCGCTTTCATCAACAGGGGAGGCTATTATACCCCTACAAAGGTTTTTACTGAATCAATTATGGCCGAGTACGGCATTAATTGGATAAGACGTGCAGGCGTCTATAAAGTTGAACCAGGCAAGGCTTATTATGAGACACTCAGTGGGGAACATTTAGTTCAGGAGTTTGACTTTGCCATGCTTATTCCCTCATTTTCAGGAGTTGGATTAACCACTTATGACAAGAATGGACTTGATATTACAGAGCAGGTTTTTGCTTCAAACAAGTTTATGAAGGTTGATGCGGATTATACGGTTAAACCTTTTGAAGAGTGGACGGCTGATGACTGGCCGTCTATTTACCAAAACCCACTCTATAATAATATTTATGCTCCGGGTATTGCCTTTGCTCCACCGCATCCAATATCCAAACCCATGTCAAGTCCGAGTGGGCGGCAAATTTTTCCTACTGCTCCCCGTACAGGTATGCCGGCAGGGGTTATGGGAAAAATTGTTGCGCTCAATATTGCCGAAAAAATACAGGGAGCCCCCGAGCATCGCCATAAAGCCTCAATGAGCAGAATGGGTGCTGCTTGCGTCGTCTCTGCGGGATTTGGTTCATTTGATGGACTTGGTGCATCAATGACCCTATTTCCTGTTGTTCCGGACTGGGAAAAGTATCCGGAATGGGGGCGTGACATGAACTATTCTCTTGGAGAAGCAGGACTTGCCGGGCATTGGCTGAAAGTTATCCTGCACTATTTGTTCTTTCATAAAGCGAAAGGTTATCCATTCTGGTGGTTGATTCCTGAGTAATTGCGAAATGAAACAACTTCAAATTCTATGACTATGGGCAAAAATCGAGTTAAGGCATATTATGACGAAGCTTATCCACCGGTACCCTCAAAAGGCACTTTGTACTGGCGGAAAAATCTGATTTGGCAGCTTGTCCGCTTTGTCGTCTTAAACGTTAAAATTATGAGGATTGTGGTCGGAGGACATTCCTGATACTGTAAAGCTGATCAGTAGTGAACCGCGGCATAAAAAAGATTTTTCTTAATCTCGCTTATGACAAACTGATAGCTTTTACTGTTTTTCCACCAAAAAACACTATCCCACCATGCCGGGTTAGTTGGGACTATAATAAATTTTTTCGATGAGCCTTTAAATGCCCTGCTCCATGTCTGGTGAATACGGAGCAGGTGCGGAGGGTCGCTGACAACAATTGCGCTATTCCATCCTTTTTTGCCCATTATTCTGGAGGTATTCAACGCCTCTTCCCAGGTTGTTTTGGATTTAGCATCGATCTGAATTGCTTTTTTTGGCACACCGAACTCCATTATGCGACGTTCACGCCAATTAGGGTGATTGGGACGATAAAACCTTCCATCAATACCCGTCAGAATAATGTGGGCAGCATATCCATTCTTGTAGAGTTCAGCTCCTTTACGAACTCGAAGCCCATTATCACCACCGAGCACAATGATCACATCAGCTTTTTCAGGGGCACTCCCATGTTGTGAAAGCAACATGCCAAGGCTTAAAAAAATTAATGCGGCCAAAGCACTTATCGAGCAAATGAACATCAAGGCTTGTTTAAAAAAAAGTCTCATAGAGATGATGAGGGTAATTTTATCCTATAATAAAAGTAATATTTTAGCTACATTTTAAGTTAAATGCTTTTTGAGACCAAAATATGTTCAATTTCAGCAAACATTCTTCT
>CAILXE010000060.1 GCA_903838095.1 uncultured Chlorobiaceae bacterium | reverse complement strand
TGCAATGCGAACGTGCACTACAGCAACAGGGGACAAGCGAGGACGGTCTGACTGCATGACTTGAACGCCGGGCTGCCCTCCACCGGCTACCCGCTCCAGCGACAGCGGGAGGTGTTGCCGGCGGCAGCCTCAATCTTCTGATAGCATCGCCAAGCCATTTTTCACCCGGTTTCGAAGATGAGAACTCACAATGGACGTTATAGAGTACAGGAAACGAGCAGGAGAATGCCCAGCAGAAAATGAGGGGAAAAAAGGATGACCCACTGACCATGTCTTTTCAGATCGGATTGGAGCGGTCAGGCACCCGCAGCTTACCTTACGGATTGCTGTACGTGAAGCCAGTATAGCTTACGATAGACCCGCCGGAAGGCTGGCATAAATGGCCTGCCGGGCGGATTCCGGTAAACCGGGTATGATTGACGAGAGTCTTCCTAAGGGGAGTATTAAACGTCGAAAACGGAGGGAAACTGAAAGGAATTCAACTGCAAAGCAAAACTCGAAACCAAACTGCTCGGAGGGTTAACAATTTGCTATACCTTCGGCTAATAGGTTTGAAATTTTTGGTTTAAGCTTTTGCCGCTGCCAATTCATCGGATGCATTGGAGTTCCGCTACTGTTTTTAGGTAGGAGAATTTCCTTGGCTTTGAAGAGATAAGATTGAACCAAAGCTATACGCTCTTTGATTTCATTGTCACGTTTACCACGATTTTCGTAGTCACCGTAAGCCATGATGAAAGCAGAAAATTTAATCCTTTCCAATTTTGTGAAAATCAAGCAGCTACCGTCTCGTTTCACCCAATTTGTAAAGAGTTCATCCGGTGAGGGACTGGCATAATCAAAAAGATTCACAACAAATGGATTAACACCTGCTGGCCCGCATACTTCTCTCAGGATTCTGAGAGTCGTGTCTTTTCGGAGATTTTTGCCATCACCACTGAGACTTCCTGGATTGAACATGACCACAAGAAGATTTTCTACAAACATCTCATTCGTTTGGTGGCACCAGTGGCGATATTCACTCTCGCTTTCCCATGACACCAACCAACCGTCAAGTTCATGAGTATAAACCATTCCTTTCATTATTCGATTCACGGAATTCACTCTGATGTTAAGGAGATTCATTCGTTTTATATCCTTCCCACCTTGCACACACCAACTCGATATAAGGAGTTTTTACATCAGTGGTCCAACTCTTAAAGAACTTTGGATTCTTGCTTCGAGGGGCTGGATCAACCTCCCTCATCTCAACCAAGGCAGGGGCCTGAACACATTCCCCAAGGACAAGTGCGCTACGAGGAGCCAACGCCGGCAACTGGTCAAGAAGTTGTCCATAAATACCGGGCACAATTTCACGGAAATATCGAAGATCTTCTGGATTTTGTAAGCGATGGACAACAAATGAATTACATTGGGAAAGAACTGTTTTAGAAAGCTCACTGGGCCTTTGTGACGCAACAACTAAACCTAACCCATATTTGCGCCCTTCACGCGCAATTCGTTCAAACACTTGTTTTGAAATCGAATCTTCTTCAGTTTTATACCCTTCACGGATATAGTTTTGAGCCTCCTCAAGTACCAAAACGACAGGGAACTCTCCACGACCCACACCACTATCCGGAGCACTCAGTCTTTGCAGAAACTCATGGATAAGACGACCAATAAGCGCAGTCACATTTTCAAGTACTTCAGACGCCAATAGACTCAAATCAATAATAACTACATTAGATCGAGATGCGACCCTCCTTTGTCGGTCGTAAAACGGCAATTGGTTCGTTGCAAGATCAACTTCTTCAGAAAGGATGTAATCTGAACTGCTCTCTAAACCTAAAAGGTCGCGCAAAAAAGCGGCAAGTGAATATTTGACCTGAGGCCATTCAGCCGCCGCTGGTCCGAAAAGGAATTCAAATCTGGAATCTTCAAGCAGTCTAAGTATGCGCATAATCATTGTTGAGCAGTTTTCCCTAGCCCGGTTTGAATTGGCTTCGTCTCGAGACATCGCACCATCAAGATGTCGATAACGAAAATCGGACCGACTAAAGTAACTTGGGCAATCTGCTGTAGCAACACTTAAAGTCGCAAGGTCATCAGGTAAACGAGAAAGAACTGCGAGCAAAGAGCGGATGTCCCCTTCAATTCTTTTCCTTTTACTTGCATCAATAATCGTATAGGATTCATATTGCTGATTCTCATTTCGGATACCTTCTCGAGAAACTTCACAAACGGTTTTAAATATCTTAATTATCCCTTCCACAGATATCGCTGGATAGACCACCACAAGGTCCTTAATTGCTTCAGATATATCATCATCAAGGAGATAAGAGATCAAGCCATCACATAATTGCCGGATAGACTTTGCGTCACTTTTATCAGCACCAGAGGAAAAGCCCAGAATACGATTACACTCTTTGATCAAATCATCACGTAACTGGAACCACGCTGTTTCATTGCTAAAGCTGTTTCGTGCTGATGATAAAGCATTCAGCAACACTGGCCGCTGAACACCAGGAGAAGCCCTAAATAGACGAACAAAATCATCAGAGTCCATGAACCAATATGGAATTGCCAGACGATCAGATTCTGCTGGATCTGTCGGGATATATAATGATTTGTAAGCAGGTTTCGCGTCGCACCATTTGGCACCATTCTGCTTTTGGAATGCAGAGCGATATTCACCATTTGTATCCAGTATCACAAAACGAGTTTGCTTCACTTGATCGTGCTCGATCACTGATTGAAGGATGGTGGCGATTGAGCAGGACTTTCCTGAACCGGTACTACCGATAATAGCCGCATGTTTACCGAAAAATGCATCTGGATCGATTTTGATATCGTAGTCTGGAAAAATGGCAGAACGTCCAACAGATATGCAGTAGCCTGGTGCATCGCAATCAATGATGCCACAATCGTTTTTTTTGCCAAATATCGCATCCAGATCTTCTTTTGTCGTTATAAGTACCGGCGAATCCAATACTGGAAACAAATTGATACCCTGTCTAAACTTGCACTCATCAATAGTGCCAATCATTGTGGCTTTCATGAGGCGACGTGAAGACGGTAATGCCACCATGGTTTTATCAGCCTTGAGTTCGCTTTCTTCCATTAATACAACCCGTGTAACCATTGCGACGATACGTCTAGCTCCAACAGGGATGATTACATAGGAGTTGATCGAACCCACTTCGATGGTTCCCTCGTATGTTGAACGAGTAAGAGCTTTGAGATCACGATTCAGTTCAACGGTAACTTGAGCGGTATCCACTGCAACCACTCGGCCAATTTCATGGTCATTCATCATTAGAATTCTCCACAACTACGTCTTCATTATGACCTGGAAAAGCAAGCGCTCGATAAGTTTTCATAACTTTACTTTCAATTTCTTCCTCGCGAAGATCCGGCAGTAATTTGCTAACGAAAAGTTCAAACGTAGCAAGTAGCCACCCAGAAACGATCCATATCCGCTCATCGCCCAATACACGTAGCTCTTTAACAAAAACACTATTAGGGTCCGGATCAACCACAATTAATGTGAAGCTTGGAATCGCTAAAGCCTGTCTTATAAGAGCATTTACATGTTCATCTCCGAATCCATAACCGATAGTAAAAAGTACTGATTGGGGCTGTGCAACAGCATTACCAAAACGTCGGAAAAGCTCTGAATATGGCAATCCAAGAGCCTGACCATATTTCAGTGGTGACGGATAAATTAGAACGTCATCATCTTGGCTCTTTTGGTTGAAAAATGTTGCGTACAAACCATACGGATTCTCCCACCCCTGATCTGTCCTGTGCCAATTGATCGAGCCATGTAATTTGTAAAGATGGAGCGCGCGGTCGAAACGATGAACCCTACCTTCAGTTGTTTGAGCAGGAAAGTAAAAATCAAGATCATAAGATTCTGGACGAAATACTCTGCGCAAGGTTCCAATAAAACCATCAACCAAAAAAGCACCTTCAGCATCCGCCCCTTGTTCAATAAGAGTATCGTAATTCAGAGAAAACAAGTTTGCTCGTCTCAGGTTGAGAGGCCTAGTCAATATCTTCTTGATAAATTTGCGATGTACTCCGAGCTGGTTTTTGCATCCTGCTCTGGGCAGGTCAAGTAAGTTACTCAGGCAGCTTGTAACCTTCTTGACAAGTGTTTCGAGTGTCGTCTTTTCGAGCTGCAGCTCTGAACCATCATCCCTTATAATGTGGATTGAAGTTCCTAAGCTTCCAATACCAGCAAGCCACATATGCAAGTGACTAAGGTAGTCTTCAAGATTAACTTTAATCGATGGAATATCTTTGTCATTGTCCTGTAATAAACTTGATTTGCGACTTTCATAGGTAAACACCTGCCCAGATAATGATGATACTATCTGATAGAACAACTCAATCCATGGCTCGGCTTCTGATTTTGGACTTTTCTTTTCTGCATCCGCGATGAGAGCTTGTTCAAGAGATTTGGGAATGGTTGCCAGAGAAACTCCACCCGCATCTATGGATGCTCCTGCACCAATAAGAAAGGATACATTGTCTGTTTTCAATAGTGTCCCTATGCGGACACGAGTCTCCTTTAAAACTTCCTGAAGCTTTTTGTTTGCTTTATCAATGTCTTCCTGTTCAGGTGATTCCGGATTGTCTACAATTAGCGGCAAAACCTTCGATTCAATTAACTCATCGTGGCCAATTTGTATCCGGTACTCTTTGAATTGATCTTTTTTACTCATTTCACAACCTCCCTAAGCTTGGAAAATAATTCATCGATATACCGATCACGGTCGTCAGTCATGAACAGCACGTGCATACTTTCAAGCTCTTCCTGGCTGTTGTTCCATTTCAATTGCGGGTATTTCGTCCATGACAAAATGAAGCTGTTCAGAAAAACATCGGGATCATTCAGTCGCCGTTCGACGTCCTTGATGCGCTTATGGAAAAGAATTTTGTCACTGCCTGGACCTTCAAGCATTAGACCATGAGGTTCAATGAAAGTCACATATTGTTTTCCTCCAACCAGAACCCATAGTATGAAGTCCGGATGAAAATTACCGGCTTCAAAAAAGCCTACTCCCTTACCCCGGCTCATATTCCTCAGGAGAAACACCTCCATACCGTCACGCTCAAAATCAGCATTGTGCTTCTCGCACCATGTTTTCAGGTCGGTAACGAACTGGTACTCGCTTTCATTAAGGGTCACGGGAAGGATGGTGATCTTACCGCCTCTCCTGACATGAAATAATGGCTGAAAAAGATGTTTGCCGAAATTGCAGGCATGCAAATCCCCTGCTTTCAACAGATCATCTTTTTTCTGCTCTAAGTCCTTTCTGATTTGCTGGATGCCCTGAATGACTTGCTCCTCATCGCCATCTACGATGAGCTGATAGAACTCATCCTGGGGAATGTTGTCATCGTCCTCGGTCAGCTCCCGAAGCTCAAGACGCGGTTCAATATATTCCCGCTTTCGATAGTTGTAATAGTGATCACAGTAGCGTTTGAGCAGTTCTCCCGCAACCTGCTGCAGAAGCATGACACCATCAAAGCTTGTTGGATTCAATCGGGTTTCCGGCAGGTACAGTGTGTACCAAGTGGGATTTTTCAGCAGGCGTTCAATGCCCTCTTTCGAAACATTGAAATTATACCAGCTTCGTTCCCGTTTGAATTGCTCAATTTCAAAAAAGAGCGCATCATAGTCCAGAAGAACCAGATGCTGTTCACGAAGGGATACCCTGTCCTTCTGCACTGCAAGTGCAGCTCCGCGTGACTGCATGGCATGAATACGAGGATACCAGTCAGCTACGACCGTATTCTGAGTCATATAAGCTGGCACATCGCCTACTGATGGAACTGGAGCATCCTTTTTAAAATCATATTCCTTCCCGTCTGAAGCCTTGCGCTTAGGCCGAAGAATTTTGAGTTTCTTGCCAAAATCATAGGTAACATTCAGTGGAATGGTAATGATCTTGCGGCGTTCATTGCCCGGTAGACCTTCGTCTTCAAGAAACTTTCGGAACTTTTCCATAAAGTCAGCCTCGATACCGAAAACATTCAGGGTTTCCTGTTCCTCAATAAATGCAGGCCGAACTGGAGCATAAGTATGGCCACTTCGCTTGAGACTCCACTCATAACCTTTTAAACGAACACCACGGCCAAACAACTGAATGATTTGCGATCCTTCGGAACGACCGACATGCATCAGGCCCATGGTGCTGACCCTCCAGCAATCCCAACCTTCAACAAATTTCTTCGATCCGATCAGGAGGTTAACTGATGAATCTGAATCCTTCACTGAGGCAAACATTGCTTCAGTGAAGTCACTGTCTTCGACAATCAGATTGGTTCCATTCTGAAGGGCAACTTCCTGAACATGATCACAAAGGCTTTTAGCGTCACCTACGTTGATCAAGCCAAAAGGCGTCTCGGAAGTGCCAACTTTCATTGCCACTTCGCCGGATTCGCCCTTGATCCTCTCAAGCGAAAGATGACCGCCCGCTGCGTTATGGAAAAGTAGAGAAAGAATGTTCCGATACATATCCTGAGCACTCTCCCCTGCATTCATGGCTCGTGCCAGATAAGAGAATGCGCCAGCAAAGATATCATTGGCATCTTTGTCCAGAAGCCCTGTATCCTGCCCTTTTCCCGTAAGGATTTCCTCAATCCGATGAACCGCAGCCTGCTGTTTATCCAGAAAATCAGCGATAAACTGAATGATCAAACCAATATCGGAGAGCATTACCTCCCCCGGGGTTTCTA
>CAILXE010000059.1 GCA_903838095.1 uncultured Chlorobiaceae bacterium | reverse complement strand
TTTATTGACTATAAAAAAGATATCGGTTTTTTTGATGTCAACCCGTCCATAAAATTGCATTACGTGCAAAATCGGGAAAATGAGCTGTTCTCGCTTTACTACGTCTTTGATATCGGAAAAAACAACAGCAAAAAAATTGAACTTGCCCTTGATTATCTCTCCTATCTTGGGACATCCGATTTCACTCCTGAAGAGTTCAGTCAGGAACTGTATAAAATTGGTGCGAGCTTTTCGGCATTTACTTCAGATACCTACGTTTACCTGAAGCTGTCCGGACTTCAGAAAAATTCTGCCGCAGCAATTCGACTGCTTGAAAAACTTCTGGTTGATACCCGACCTGATGAAGAAGCGCTTGAAAAGCTGAAAGCCGGAGTCATAAAGGAACGGGCGGATGACAAGCTGTCAAAGAAAAAGATACTCTTTGAGGCCATGACAAGCTATGGCAAGTACGGACCAGTCTCGCCTTTTACAAACGTCCTCAGCAACCGTGAACTGGATAAAGTAACCTCAAAAGAGCTTCTTGAAGAGCTGCGAACACTCTTGCAGTATCGCCACAGGGTTCTTTATTACGGTCCGGACTCTTCACAGGAAGTACTGAGTGAATTGCGTTCAGTGCGCCAATATCCCGAGTCGTTCCAAATCCCGCCAACAAATGATCCTTTCAAGGATCTGGAACAGATTGATAATCTTGTCTATGTCGTTGATTATGACATGACGCAGGCAGAAGTGATTATGCTGACAAGAGACGCACTATACGATCCCTCCATTGTGCCTATAGCAACCATTTTCAACGAATATTACGGCGGCGGGATGTCATCAGTGGTATTCCAGGAGCTGCGTGAAGCCAAAGCACTGGCATACTCGGTGTTTTCGGTATTCAAAACACCAAAACAACAAAAGGAACATAACTATATTGTCAGTTATATCGGTACCCAGGCAGACAAGTTGCCGGAAGCACTTGAGGGAATCGGCCACTTGATGAAAGAGTTGCCAAAGTCACCACAACTTTTTGCTACCGCGCAAAACGGCATTCTCCAGAAAATTTCAACCGAACGACTGACAAAAACAGAGATTCTGTTCAATTATGAAGAGGCCCTCCGTCTTGGACATAACCATGATATCAGAAAAGAAATTTTCCATGGCGCAGAACAGTTTACCCTTTCCGATATTGAACAGTTTCACAAGCTCCATTTCAACAACAAAAAACATGTCATGCTGGTACTTGGAAACAAAAAAAATCTTGACATGGCAACCCTGCGGAAATACGGAACCGTCAAAGAGCTGAAGGTTGATGATATTTTTGGCTATTAAGCTGCATCTGGCTGCACACCTGCCTGGATAGTCCTATGAAAATTCTCAACAGGTATATATTCAGGCAGTTTGCCAAAGCCTTTCTTTTTTCATCATTAGTCTTTGTCTGCCTGTTTATTCTCATCAACATGGTTGAAAGGCTTGATGATTTTATGGACAACGGCCTCGGTTTCCGGGAGATTGCTTATTATTATCTCCTTTTGATACCGTCCATCTTGCTGGTAACCTCTCCGATCAGCACACTACTCTCCTCAATACTTGTTTCAGGCAAACTCTCATTGTCGGGTGAACTTCCTGCAATTCGCTCTGCCGGTGTAAGCATGCGCCAACTCCTGACGCCTTTTTTTACCGGAGGGCTTCTCATCCTGATGATCAATCTTCTCAATGCGTTGTGGATAGCTCCTGCCGCATTTACCGGAACACACTCTTTTGAACAGCATCATTTCAACAAAAGCAGCGCTCAGAGAAAAGAGAACCGCAATATTCATCTTCTTGAGCATGGTAACCGAATCGTGTCAATAGGAACTTTTGATCCCGAACGCTCCGCCCTCAACACCGTGACCATCGAACAATTCAATGGAGCCCACCTTATATCGCGAACGGATGCTGATTCAATGCGCTATAATCCCGTAAAAAAAGTGTGGATCATGCAGAACGTTTCGTCCCGACTGTTTGCTGAAAATCATGAGAATTTTCGTTTCGAACCATCAGCAACAATAAAACTTGCGATGTCGCCGCAATCACTGGAAGAGCTCAATCTGCAACCAGATGAAATGAATATCATCCGCCATTACCACTTTCTTTCCGAAAAACAAAAAGCCGGGTTTTCCGGCCTTGAGCGTTCAATGGTCAAATTTCATAATAAAATCGCATTACCCTTTGCCTCGCTGATCATCATCCTTATAGGCGTACCGCTTTCAGCAAAGAAAAAAAGAGGTGGACTCGCGTCTGAAATCGCCATCACCCTTTTCGCAGGATTTCTCTATCTCGGACTGCAGAAAACCATTGCAATTGCAGGATACCAGGGCTTGATTAGTCCCATGCTTGCGGCCTGGATACCGAATATCCTCTTCCTTGGGATAGGGTATGTCATTTATAAAACCGCTGTCGACTGAGCCAAAACGAGTAACGAACAATCATTCAGCTTCCGATATACTCCTTCAGAATTTTGCTGTATGCCGACTGACGCAGTCGTCTGATCGCTTTTTCCTTGATCTGCCGAACGCGCTCCCGGGTCAAACGAAATTTCTCTCCAATCTCTTCAAGTGTGAGCGGATTATCCATGCCAATCCCGAAATATGACTTGATAACATCGGCTTCTCTCGGTGCAAGGACGGAGAGCGAGCGCTCAACCTCAAGGGTCAGTGAATCCCGGTTAAGACCATAGTCTGGAAGATGACCATCGTTCTGCAAGACATCAAGAAGACGGTTATCGTCGCCCTGGGCAAATGGGGCATCGACCGACACATGCCGACCTGCAATTTTAAGGGTATCCGCCACATCCTGCGAATCCATTTCAAGCAGGGTAGCAAGCTCCCTGGTATTGGGATCCCGTTCAAATTCCTGCTCAAGCTGGCTGTAAGCCTTACTGATCTTGTTCAGAGTACCCACCCGGTTGAGAGGGAGCCTTACAATTCTCGACTGCTCAGCAAGAGCCTGAAGAATGGACTGCCTGATCCACCATACCGCATAAGAGATAAACTTGAATCCACGGGTCTCATCGAATCGCTTGGCCGCCTTGATAAGCCCAAGATTCCCTTCATTGA
>CAILXE010000058.1 GCA_903838095.1 uncultured Chlorobiaceae bacterium | reverse complement strand
TCCATGGCAAAGAGATTTTTTTCAACTTCGACTGGTGTTGATGAAAGCTCAGCATTCAAGGCATCTGCCAAACTGTGAGCGACATCAGTGCTCATAATCAGAACCCTTTGTCCTCTTCGGGCAATTGCTGTTGCAGATGAAGCTGAAACGGTAGTCTTTCCTACCCCTCCCTTACCCAGGTAAAGAATAATTCTCATGTTGATTATCAAAAACTATTGAGTGGACTTGATCTTGAAATGAACGCTATTTATCGATTTGCTCCTTCGTTATCGTTTTCATGACCAGCAACGTGACTGGTATCAGATACTCTGGACTCCGCCGAATCTCCAGGAAATTCTGCGGAAACGACCTTTTCATCAGCAAGAACATTGCCTGTGTCTTCAGCGGATCTGATCTGGATTTTTTTTCTTGAAACACTTGCAACAGGATCAGGTTCACCGGATGTCACTGGCTTTCCAGAAGCATCATCCATACTCATCATGCTTTTCACAATTGATGGCATGTTCTCGTCAAGAGATTTAATGGCAATACTTTTACGGGCGGGTACGTCAGCGGCTCCAATGTCGTCCTTTATCCTTATTTTTTCAACTCCAGCAACCACTGACTGTCTGCTCTTTTCAGTAACAGCATCATTGCTGTTGAAACAATCATCATTCAGTGTCGCATCATCATCGGTTTTAATATGAATACTCTTTCTTTTGGAAAAAGAGTCATGACTATCTTCTCCCTTACGTCTTCGAACTGGAGATGAATCATCACTGGATTCAGCATGATCAGCTTTTGAGGATCTTTGCGTCCTTTTCTTGGAAGAATCGCCAAAATTGGAAGAAAGCCTCAACAGCTTTCCAACCGATCCGATCATTCCGTCATTTCGGACGGCTGTTTTAACGATATTGATGACAAATCGCTCAGCCTGTGGATTATCCGCTATACTGTTCAGAAGTTCATTAAGCGCCGTGAGCATCCCGGGGACATGCTGAAGATCATTCTTGACCTGATCACGAATCTTGAATGGAGCATCGCCAATCAGCTCCTTTAATGATCCTGCGATTCTTTTCAGTGATGCCGGGTCTGTTGGCAGCATGTTCTCAATACCCTTGAAGGCATCAGCCGGCGAAAAACTATCCTGCTTGTGACCGCCTGGCGGCGGTTGAGGGCGTTCCTCTGGCGCATAACCAAGACTGGCTTTATATTGCTCCAGAAGATCCTGGCCATAACCTATATGACTCTCCTGCTGGACTGGATCTGGCGCTTCAAATCGAAAAGAAATAACCTGGGGAACACAAACTCCCCTTGCACCTTGCAGAATACGTGCAGAAACGGCATCAGGAATATTTTTTCGGAAATTAAGGCCAAGGTGCTCTTCGATAATAGATTCAATAACGGTATGAAGTCGGGTAATCAAGTCGGCTTCCCGAAGTTCAACCATATCAAAAATCACATAGACGGGCTCTTTATCTTCTCGGCGAACCTTGAGATTAATCGTCGCAAAGTCATGATCTTTATTGCGACTGTTCATCGAAAGGGAACCAAGGTTAAAGCGGTCAAGATAATCTTTATTCAAGCCTCTTGCCCACAGATAAACCGCCTTGTCGGTATAGATCAGATAATCCTGAAAGGCAATATTACCAACACGTTCCTGATGTGATTCATAAAAAACCCCTTCAAAAAATGCAATCGGATTTTCACCGGCAGTCATGAGGCCTTTCTGAAAAAACTCATGAACATCACTCTGTTCGGTCTGACCCGAAATGTACACAGAAACATTACCCATTACCCATACCCGTTCGCTTAATTTCCCCGGCCGATTGAAATGAAATTTATGAAATTTTTATAATAAACAGAAATTACTCAACCTGCCGAAAAAGAGCGTTTTTTTGTAAAAATAAAAAAGGCAGTGAAAGCCTTGAGCTTTTCACTGCCTGCGTAAAGAGCGTTTCAGCTCAGCTTACTCTGCGAACTTTGATTCTACAGCTTTGGTTGGAACAGCATAACCTGAAACTTCAGGTGATGATCCGCGAAGGCTTGTGCCTCCACCCATGCTGCCATAAGCATTGCGATTGATTCTCATGGTGCCTTTGCCCAGTGAAT
>CAILXE010000057.1 GCA_903838095.1 uncultured Chlorobiaceae bacterium | reverse complement strand
AACCCAAAGTAAAAAATAAAACAAACTGTATGGAATCTTGGCAATAAATGTCCGTGCTCGAGTCGCACGCTTGATCTCCCGGATGATATCGATGTAATTAACATGCTCATGCCCAGAGATGTTGTAGACGCCGCCTACCACACGCTTTTCAATACAACTGATAATGATGTTGCAGAAATCACCCGCATAAAGCGGCTGACGCATGTAACAGCCATGCCCGGGAATGGGAAAGATCGGAATTTTCCTCATGAACCGTGACAACCAACCAAGATGCTTGCGATCAAACCAGCCGAACATCAAGGTAGGGCGCAGAATAATGCAGGCAATGCCACTGTCAGCAACCATTCTTTCCTGTTCTTTCTTGGTATTGGTGTAATCGTCATTCGCCACCGACTCAATCACCGAAGAACTAATGTGCACGGTGTAAGGAATCTTGTTCTGCTTGATCTCATCAAGAATCAAACGCGTTGAATCTAAATTGTTCCGAATAAATTCCTGATACTCGTTACCGCCAATCTGGGCTTGCAGCATGACCACTACATCCGCGCCCTTGAAGTGACGCTGCCACTCGCCGGGTTCGGCGAGATCGGCATACTCTGCCACAATATCAGACTGCACTTCTTGCAATATCTTTAAGTTGGTCTTGTGCTTATCGAGCACGATTATGTTGTTATAACCAGCCGCCTTTAATCGGGCAACAAGGTTCTGGCCAACAAGGCCAGCACCACCGGGCAGTAATATTTTTCTATTCACCATTCTTCTTTCCTTTAATTTCTAATCGCAATAGCCGACCACTCACCCCACCCACGTCCTTTGTCCTTAATTCTTAGAATAAATTTTTCGGGTAGAACTAGACTCGTGAAAACAAGTTCAATCCAATCCTCAGCATACGGAGCCTCTGTCATAAAATCGCTCTCCAATCCAATAATCTCCATATATTGATTGCCGCGCGGGCCCGAACGGAACAGTAACCTATCGCCACGATTGAGCTGGATTAGCAACTCACCCACATCGGCATCAGATTCATGCCAACTGCCTATGACTTGTAAACCTGGTAGCTTTGACTTATAAAAATCTGTGCCTTTCCAAGTCGTGCTTTCTGTAATAACTGCCGAAACAGGGGCTATAAAATAGTAACTTTCGAGGAGTTTATATTGAGAATGGATTTCAAACGGCCAGTTACACGGCTTATATAAGATGTAAATACTAGGATCCAAATAGGTATGGAGTGTACTTGTAGGTAAGGCATTAAATTTACTGATGCAAGAACCACAAATGCGATACGACTGATCTAAATAAGCTTGCCTCAGGTCATTGGAGCTTTTATCAGAGTAATCAATTTGACGGATAAGGCCACAACTTTGTATTTTTGAAAATAAGCTTACATCAATTGGAGTACTGGTATGCAATGATTTGGTTAATTCATCCAGCCTATTATTGATTTGCGTATGATAGCTTGGATATTGCACTAAATTTATAATGTATGTCCAATAAATGAGTGGGGCAAACAATATTACACCTATTACTAATTGCCACATAGTCCTCGGTACCATTTCTACAATCACCGTACAACTTAAAGCCATTATTAAAATTAATGGGTGAAAGTTTCTTTCAAAGAATACTGAATGAAGACATAATGTTACAAAAAAAATCACGTATACCACGGCTAATGAGACCAAAACACCGGCAGTATTCTTAAATTTTCCAGGGAATCTACTGCAGTAAACCGCCATTACCAACGGTGACAAAAACACAAAGCCATAAACCTTTATGAAAAAAGGTATCTGAGTAAAAAAAGACGTTGATTTATCAAATATCGAGTGAGGAAAATGACTTTGAGAATATTGAATATTGAGTGACTGGATTCCCCTCCAGAATCCTTGAAAATCAAATACCACATATGGTGCAGCTAAAAAGAAACCCAAGAGAGTGAAAGCAACAAAAAATACCGTATTTTTTATCCTATCCTTCTTAGAATCAAAAATGGCGTACAGTACAAGTAGCGACAAAAGCACAAAGGTGAATTTTGTCGCTATACCTATGCCTAAAGCTATACCTGTAATAGTATAGCCGACAGATTTGATTCTTTTACTGAAAACCAAACCAAAAATTAAAAAACATACTAATAATGTGAGGAATGACTCAGGCCTGGCCATCTGAGAGTCGTGCACCAATCCAGGAGCAAACGTTAAAATTGTTAAACCCACAATGGTCGACACCGAACTTATGCCGAGCATCGAACAAATTACCGCAAACAAAATCAGTGTGACAATAAAAAAACACCTATTAAGCATGCGTAAATCGGATAAATGTTGCGTATCGTCTTTTTCAGCTGGTGTCAGCAAATAAGAACCAAGGATATATCCTGAAAAATTAAAACGAAATTTCGAGAAGTTATAAGGGAGGACGGGACTTGCACTGCTCCAATCTGTGTTCAGATTGTTATTGCTCCACATAGAGGCATGCATACCCAAAGGTATTCGTTCGTCAATGTTCTTTATTGATTCGTCTACTGGTTTTCTGACACTCAGTCCAATGAACGCCAATAAAACAATCGCAACTATTAACGACACGAAATAATGGGGGCGCATGACTTTTTGTAGTTCAATTTTACACATAAAACGACATGAGTTGCTGCTAGTGCCTGGAAGCCATCAGAAGCAGAAAAAATCGTAAGAAGCAGCCAGATATAAGATCGATTTTCAGGGGAAGTCTGTAAACAATTTCATGCTATCAGTCCCCCTCGCACTTTGTTAAACGGCTTGTCAAGTCGCATTGCGTTAGCAACAACACCACAACCATAAGACCCAGCATAATAAACACAAACGAGTTTGCAAGCAGGCGATTGGCGAACACATCCAGCCTACCCGTCACAACAGGAGCGCCAACCGCCACCCAACCAGTATTCTCTTTACTTAAATCGGTAAGTATGATGGAAAAAGGTCCTTTATCAACCTTGATGTAAACCATTCCCCAAGATTCTTTTGGATTACTTTTTATAGCTACAGTTTTCCTTTGGGCGTTTTGCTCAATTTCAAGCTTGATGCCATTGTTTAGGGGATATCCGGCCACTGGAATCGCCAACAGGGCACTCTTCTTGTTGGCGTCGAATCGTATTATCGCTTGCCCTGTTGCCGCATCACCTTGAGTGCCGTAACTGCCCAATGCCATACCCGTACGCTTGGGGGTGGTGGGGTAATATCCATCAGTCACAAATGCACCGACAGGTTCACTCTCAATCGATGTGGCCATCAAAGGGACCCTGATGTTGGTTGGCAAAATTGCCCGGATTTCAGGTGACGTGAGTATCGAAGCCAAACGTACAGAATTGGGATAGGGCACATGAAGAAATGGTTTGTCTTTTAGATGATTAAAATCGCCAGTTGTCAAATAATTTCGCATATTGATTTCCTGCGCAATTCCGGCATCACGTTTGTCGGCAAGATCAGTTGGAATGTGTGTATCAACGTGCAACACTAAAGACGTTAAAACCGTAATTATCCAAGTACCCACAGCAACGATTATCCAGCGACGACACTTACATATATGCTCTTGGGCAATAGAAATCAAACACGCAAAGTTCACCAGGATGCCAATCGCAAACAAATCTAGATAGCGCGAGGAAAGATTGCCAACTGCCCGACCATAGGCAATGCTCACAGCTTGCCCAAGCGACCATACGACAAGCGCCAACAAAAACCACTTGCGTTCATTCACTGGGGGACGTTTCCAAAGCATGAAACCGCCAAAAACTAAGGCCGGAAAATTACGGATAAGGGCTGAAAAGAAATTTGCCGAAAGTGGCCAACCAAGAACAGACATCAAGGCATCAAAAAACTGCAGAAAAGAAGCAGCTTTTAAAGATGCATGATACGCCAAGGAAGGAGTCAGCGCGGCGCCAAGCATGAACAGTCCGGCAAGAATCGCAACCGCTAATAACTGGTTACGGGTTTTACGCAACTGCATCGTATAAAACACAAGACCAATGATTGCCGCCGCGGCAAGGGCGAAAATGCCTGACGCCAGAGAAAAGAAAGCAAACGTTGCACAAACCACTCCACCCCACCAACGAGCGGAAAGTGGAGGTTGGGTTACGGTAAGCCACAGACACGCAATACTGAAGAGCAATACGAAATAAAATTGTGTCTGAAAGCCCGCCAGCGTGTTCTCCCAAGCATAGGGAATACCAAAAAGAACCAGGGAAAAAACCAATAAGGCCGGCAAATGATTGCGCCCTATAGCGCGAGTCAGCAATGCAATGCCGAACACAAGTGTAGCGACATGCAAGGCTGCATTAACCACCATCTGGAGCAGGGGATTCCAGATGCCATTAAGGGTCAATAGCCCGAGGGCGAGTAGACGCGTTGTGAAAATGCGGTGCTCGTTGTGGGGAGCAAATAAGTCACCCCAGCCAAGCGTGCCTTCAAAAAAAGGTTTATATAAGTTTGCGGCTTCCGCATCCCACTGATCCCAATATGGTGTTGCATTACCATAGGTAGCAATCAGCCATAATTTGATTCCAAAAAGAACTGCTCCAAAAGCACAAAACACCCCAAATGGCCCCCAATAGCTATTAGCAAAAAATTGGGGAGGTTGATTAAGTTTTATAAAGTCACTCATAGTTTTATACGTTTAAAAATTGCCGCTGGTATCCAGCGGATAATCAGCATGATAAAAATCCAGAACCAAGGTGTATACAGAACATCTTTCCGCTTCGTGATAGCCTTGTCAATGTCTCGCGCCACACTTTCCGGTGTAGCGGTCAACCGCTCCGGCAAATTTAAATCGGCGGTCATCGAGGTCGCCACAAACCCGGGCTTGATAGTCAGTACATGAACACCACTCTTGAAAAGCCTCACTCGCAGACCTGAAACGTAAGTATCAATAGCAGCCTTGGCAGCTCCATAGAGATAGTTGCTGGCTCTACCGCGATCACCAGCAACCGAGCCAATAACTGCTATCACTCCTTTCCTTTGGGATTCGAAATGTCCTGCGAGACCTGCAAGAGTGGCGATCACGCTTTCGGCATTAGTGCGGAATTCGGCAATAGCATAAGGAATATCAGTCTCGGTACGCTGCTGATCGGGCAGAGTACCATGAGCGATCAGAGCCACATCAATGGTACCAAAGGCTTGCCAGGCAGCATCAACCATCTGGGGGATGAGATCGCTATTGTTAGCGTCCATCACGAAAGTTTGTACCTCTTTCGCACCGCGAGCTGCTAAATCGGCTGATATAGCCTGAAGTCTGTGGCTATTTCTAGCAACCAAAAAAAACTGTGCACCTTGTTCCGCATAACGCCGAGCTACCGCTTCGGCAATACCGGAGGTAGCGCCGACAATGAAAATAGTTTTATTCATTGGCTCACCCTCTTCCAAAACTGTGACATGAGACGAGGATCGCGCAAGGCTTCTACCCTCTCCCACTGCGGATAGGCTTGTTTAAAATATGCTGCACTCATATGCGCGTCCTTGGCGGGATATAACCTGCCACCAGCCTCATGAACCAATGCATCCAGTTTACTGAACAGGCGCTTATTTACGTGATCACGCTGAGGAAAATCTAACGCCAGAGAGACACCATGTAGCGGAAACGAAATTAATCCCGGTGAAACACTTTTTCCGCACTGCTTGAGTACCGCCAGGAATGAACCTGTACCGCTTTTTGATATCTGTTGAATGACAGCGCGAATAACTTCGTAACTGTCTTGTTGAGGCACGACGCATTGATACTGTTGGAACCCCGCTCGACCATACATACGATTCCAGTCCAGCACGCGATCAAGCGGGTAAAAAAAGGCATCATATCCAACCCGACTTAAAACCTCCTTCTTTTGCTGACTATTGTAATATATGGTGTTAAAGACTCGCAAGCTAAACTGATTGACCAGAGAGAAAGGGGGATCAATGGGCATAGTCACTCCACCTGGCGGGGCTAACTCCAAGGGACCTTCCTGTGCATGGTTTCCAACAATGTAATGACCACGCCCAGCTTTTTTACCACTGGCCAGACAATCGATCCAAGCTACTGTGCATTCATGGGTAGCATCATACTTCTGCGAGATATCAAAAAACTCATCGAGCCCAGCAAATCGAATGACTCGCTGTTCGATTTCGCTGGAAACCACGCGCCGTAACTGAAGCTCAACAGCCAAAATCACCCCCGTTAAGCCAAGGCCACCGACGGTGGCTGCAAAAAGTTCTTCCCGTTCGGCAGGAGAACAGTCAACAACCCCCTCGTCGCTGCGATACATCACCAAGCGGCTCACATGACGACAAAAAGTTCCCATGACATGATGGTTCTTGCCGTGCACATCGTTAGCGACCGCACCTCCTAAAGTTACAAACTTGGTGCCCGGCGTCACCGGCAAAAACCAACCACGTGGCAAAGCAATACGAATTACGTCAGCCAAAGTCAAACCGGCTTGTGCAAGGATAATACCGGTTTCCCAATCCGCTGCCAGCACCCTGTCCATATTCTGCGTTACGAGCACATGGTTCGATTCGGCCAGGCAAGAATCACCATAGCTTCGTCCACAACCAAACACCAACATTCCATCTTGCCCAGCACTTCCGCTATCAGTTAATGCTTGTGGCACATCATCTGGCCAATATATTGAATGAGGAGTTTGCAAGTTATACGGATAACGCCCCCAGGAAAGTAATTGATCCATCAGAAAGACCCCAAAGCAAAAAAAATTACAAAAAAAATTCCCACCCAGCGACTTACTTTGTCTCGCAGTGCAAAAACGATGGGATCTTCATGCATCTCTCCACGATGCGCTAGCAACCATACACGACTAATCCAAAAAAGAAGCAACGGGCAAGTTGCCCACACCCACTTTGGGGAGTGGTACAAGATACTCGAGGTTGCTTCATTGATATAAAAAGCCAGCACCAGCACAGAGATATAACCCGAAGCACCACCAAGCGAGGCCAACAACTCGAAGTCTTCTGGGTAGTAACCCCGCCCAGCCACCTGATCATTTACACCCTTTTCTCTAGCAGTATGAAGTTCCGTATAACGTTTCACAAAGGCCAGACTTAAAAAAATAAACATACAAAAAATGAGCATCCAGGAAGTTGCAACCAGCGACATCACCGCAGCCCCCGCCACTACACGGATGGTGTAGAGCATGGCCAAAGTGACAACATCAAGCATCACCACACGCTTCAACCACAGCGAATAGACAATCGTCAGGATATAATAAGCAACAAGCACGGCAGCAAACTGGATAGGCAACAACCACAGCGCAACAACAAACGCACCGGCAAGCAACACCGGTATCAAAAATAGCACATGAAAAATTGGCAGATTACCAGCGGCCAATGGTCGTTTACATTTTGTTGGGTGCTTTCGATCGTCCGGAAGATCGAGCAAATCATTCAACAAATAGACGCTTGATGCACAAGCCCCAAAAGCAATGAAGGCCAGCAGGCCGTTCCACAAAAGTGGGACTTCCATAATTCTATGGGATGCGAGCAGTGGCACAAACAGTAGCAGGTTCTTTGCCCACTGATGGAGGCGCATTGCCTTAACCAAAGTACGAAAATAAGGCGGCCGGTTCTCGAAAACCATCTCGACCTTGCCAATCTTCCGAACAGCAGCAAGCACCCCACGCTCGGGATTTACGACATGTATAACAGAAGCTGTCTTCCAGACAGCCAGATCAGCCGTGGAATTGCCCACATATTCGTAACCTCGCTCACCGTATCGTTGGACGAGCACGTCACGTTTATTATTTGACGAAAGATTGGTTTCTTCTGTGCCGATCACTTCATCAAAAAGACCTAAGTACCCAGACACTTTGTTGGCTATTCGCAGATCAGATGCTGTGGCGAGAATGAGTTTTGCGCCAGCAGAACGTTGCTGTTCAAGCCAGTTCAAAATGGTCTGATTATAGGGAAGACAAGAAACTTCAGACAAAATGGTATCTGCAAGACGACGCTTGAAATAGACTTTACCTTTAAACAGCCACGCAATCACCTCAAGGATACGTAAAGGATGCATCCGAAGAAAAAGAAAAAAATTCTCCACCAACATGTCAGTGTTGACAAGAGTGCCGTCGAGGTCAACAACAACGGTTTTATGAATCGACCCGCTATGCGAAGCACTTGTAACCTGATTATCCATTCACACAGACTCTATTAAGTAATTTTAGGCATTAGGCCTTATCGATGCAGCTGAATTGTATTTGTTGAATCCTTGCACTAGGGCACTAAGAGTTCAACCCTCGGCGGCCAGGCAAGACTGAAGTCTTCATGGTCAAGCGTCAAATTGGGGCTGTAGGCAGGATCATTCAATAGCCTATCACCCCATTCTTGCTGCATGTAGTGCACTTCTTTGGCAAAGCGTGCCTGCTTCTCAGCGCTATCCTCAAAGCCCCGCGTAGCGGACTCGTGATGATACAATTCAGCATAGGGCGTCCAGACATTGCGATAACCCGCTGCTCGCACGCGGAGACAGAAATCGACATCGTTGAAGGCGACCTGGAGGTCAGCCTCATTCAACCCCATGACTTCTTCATAAATTGTCTTCCGGATAACGAGACAAGCACCCGTTACAGCCGAAAAACCTTGAATCAGATTTGCGCGATTAAAACAACCATAAGAGCCACGAGGTAGGTGTTTATGCGAATGTCCCGCAACCCCACCTACGCCTAAAATTATACCACCATGCTGAAGTCTCTCATTTGAATACCAAAGCCGCGCGCCCACTGCGCCTACGCGTGGCTGCAACGCAAAACTAACCATCTCCGACAACCACTTGGGTGAGATGATTTCCAGATCGTTGTTAAGTAACCCCAGCACCTCGCCCTGCGCCAATTTCACAGCAGCATTATTCAGCGCAGAATAATTAAAGAGACGGTCATCACGCACTACTCTTACCCGCTCTTCAGCTTTCAGTTTATCGAGGTATTGAAGTGTTACTGGATCGTCCGAACCATTATCAATTATCAGGATTTCATAATTCGGATATGTGGTTTTCTTAAGGATACTTTCAATGCACTGTCGAATCAGTTGGAGCCCATTTCTGGTAGGTATGATCAAACTGACCATCGGTGGGGAAAGTGGCAGGGCGTAGCACAGCCTATAACCGTAACCGACGAACTCGGCCTGGGCATTTATTTTTTCCCTCTGAAAGTGCTCATTCAGTGCCCTTTCCCCAGCCAGCATGGCATAGGGTTTAGCGTCCACAGATTGTGCCGTGCTCTCAGCATGCATGCGCCAGTGATAGAGCACACGGGGGATGTGATGAATCTGTTTGGCTTCAATACATTCAACGCAGCGTAAGGCCAGGTCGTAGTCCTGCGCACCCTCCAACCCCTCTCTAAATTCACCAATACTACTCAAAAGGTCTGTACGATAAACCCCTAAATGTGAGATCAGATTGTGCGAATAGAACAAGTCCACATTCCAATCGCATTTGAAGTAAGGGTCAAATCTTTTACCTACTTCATCTATCTTATCCTCGTCCGAATAAATCAGGCGGACATCAGGATTGTTCTGGATGGCATCTACCACCCAGAACAATGCGTGTTCGGCGAATAAATCATCGTGATCCAACAAAGCAACCCACTCTCCAGTAACTAGCTCCAGTGCGCTGTTGGATGCCGCAGAGATATGACCATTTTGCTTGCGGAACGCCACTTTAATGCGTGAATCCTCCTTCGCGTAACGTTCCAAAATGAGACGGATAGAATTGTCGGTAGAGGCATCATCGGCGATGCACAACTCCCAATGGGGGTAAATTTGCTTGCGCACAGATTCAATCGCTTCGACCAACCATTCCGGCTTGGGGTTATAAGTGGGCATCACCACTGAAATGAGCGGTTTACGTGAAAAGCTATTGATGCGTGCGCACATGATGGTGCGTGTTTCGTCAGTAAGCGTATCATAACGACGAATCCATTCAGTATAGTCATTTCTGTCATATTTATCGGAACCCAGCGTTGGAAGAACCTGACCTGATGTGGTGATGGTTCTGAAACCACGTCTGATGCCCGACAAGCCCTCATAATGGTATAACTGCATTGCTTTTTTAATTGTATTTCTCAAGCCGCCGCGACGTTTAATAGCAGAGATTGCCAATGCCACAACACGTTGGACACGTTTCATCTGGTAAACAGCGATACGTAATGGCTGCGTAATTCGCCAACTGTTTGAGGTGTACAAGTCAGCGATCTGCCCATCACGTTCGGTCACGACTTGATTAAGATGATTTATCTGCCCATCACGTTCGGTCACGACTTGATTAAGATGATTTATCTGCCCATCACGTTCAGTCACGACTTGATTAAGACGATTTATCTGCCCATCACGTTCAGCCAAGGCTTGCATAGCAACGACCTTTTGTGCAAAAATCCTATCTATCAGCAATAACGATGATCTAAATCGCGAAAATTCGTCTGACCAACGCACTACTTTATTCTGAAACTCTAAATCATTAAACTTGGTTTTATCGGATGCCACATCAAGTAAAGCTGTGTAGACCTCACGTACCATAAAGGGGCAAGTGTCATCCAGCAGTAAATCATTCAAAGCGTAAACCGTATGCCGCAGCCCTTGATCAAGAAACTCGGTTTTATAGCTTTGTAGCTCTGCAGGATCAATTTCCAGACCAGTGCAATTTGCAACTCGCATCAACTCACGATCCGGTGATTGCATCAGGCAGTCATAGTCAACAAGCACCCGCTTATCAACAGTGCTGTCGGTCAGACTCGTGAGAACATAGCCCAACCACAGAAAATAGCTCTGCCCTGCTTCAATATTATCACGTTTAGCCAAAGAGTTGACTACACTGAGTGGATGACGCACGGTAAGGACATAGCTCACATCGAATTGACAGTGAATGAAGACCTCTTTCCAGAATGGTAATAGTTTTGCTACACGAGGATCTTTGAAACCAAAAACAGGTGCACTGCTAATTTTCTGGCGAAGTAACACAGCGGCACGAAGGAAGTAACCTTTCTTGCGTAGAATCTCTATATCGATTGGGTCAATAGGTGTTAAATGATGCCAATCACTACCAAGGGCATTCAACATTTCAATATTCAGGGCATTAAGATCAATGTCCTCCCAAAATCCTTTAGCATTATTACCCTCAAAGGAGGGCATTAATCTATCACCAAGCCTCACACCCATTACTTGTAAGCCTCGCGTAATAGCACTCGTGCCACTGCGGTGCATGCCCAAAACAACAACAATAGCTTTTTTCTTGTCATCCATACAGATTACTTAGTTGAGTTTTTATATTGCGTAGCTCGAAAATGATGCCCCCAAAATAGCTCGGGCAATTTCAAGTTGTTCCGAGGTCAAGTCGGTCCGCCAACGCCCGACACTTCGATCATGCACAGTCTTTGACATGGTAACCTTAGGATCTTCTATTCCCCGTCTTCGCTCAGCATGGCTGAAGCTATCCAATACCTGCGGTTCAAAATCCTCCCCGAGCCAATTAAATAGAGATTTCAGCGTAGTGGTGGGGGCGGCTACCAATTCCTCGTAACGAACACGAAAGCTCATCGATGGATGCAGGGTTTCATATTGCGAACCCGCATCCACGAAGGTCTTAAGGAATTTGATCTTGTCCTCGAAAGTTGCTGGCACGGCCCTGGGAAAGCCGATCTCAAGCAGGGAGGCAAGCACATCCAATGGATGACGCACCACGTGGATAAACGCGAACCCGCCTGGCAATAAATGCTTCCATTGTTCAAGATACAACACGTTTTCTGGATTTTTGTCCGCCCACCTCACCTTGCCCGCCTTGTGGGTCGCAAGTTCATGCGCCTCAATGAATGCGCGACCAAAAATGTCTCGAATCTCATCCAGCTCTAACCCCAGGGACGGCAGAGTGGAGAAGAAACGGACATGCCCGAGGGGGTCATCCAGATAATCACCGCGCAGATCCTTGAAGAACTTAACCTCAGGACCGCAATGAATCCGGCTGTGCGCGTCCAGTAGGCGGCGGGTCAAAGATGTCCCGGAACGATAAAAACCACCGACTATGATGGGAATCTCTTTTATTGCCATACTATCATTCCCCGAAAAAGGGATGGGTGGTAAAAGGATTGGAACGGTTCCAACCGTCGGTATCAAGATTCCGCAATTCCTCCCGACGAGGCAATCTCACCCTGGTTGGGTCGAAATGGGCACGCGCACCGTGCCATTGGCGCTCTTCCACTTCCTTCCGGCTGTATACACGTTCTCGGCCGTATTTTCGGAGTAGATGCTCATGGCTAAGCACGATGTAATGGCGTAGTTTGAAGTTTTGCAGGTATATCTTTTTGTTTTTAAAATGAACGTGGTGACCGGCAAAAGTCGCCAATTCCACCCGCTGTTTGTGTTTCTTCCAAGCTCGCTGGAGGCGTTGCTCTGAAGGTGCAAAAAAATAATAATGACGCATCATTGTTACATAATCCATACCCTCAAAGGTAGAATCGTCATCTGCTGGTAAAAACACAAACTCTTCGAAATTGACTACATTGTAACCAAGCCTGTCGACATCTGTAAGAGCCTCTTGGAGTGTCATATTGGCTTGGGGCGCCTCCAAAATTTCATCAGCATCATGATGGATGAACCAATCTGCCTCGATCTCCTCGGCCAGTTTTTCCTTCATTTGCAGTTGTTCAACCAAATCAAAGTAGCCCATGTAGGGCTGCCTCTCGATACGAAAGACCCCCTTCCCCATGTATTGTTTGGCAATTTTCAGACTCTCATCAGTTGAGTCGTTGTCAATAATACAGGTCTCAACCCCTTGTTGGTACAAGTGTTCCAGGCAACGGGGCAGGTAAAGAGCCTCATTGCGTATCGCCAGTAGGGCAACGACTCGCTGCTTTTCCCCGGCAATCAGTGCCGATGGCGACATGGTTGAGGGATGTACCTGCCTCATCCCGACATCCACCGTACCCAGAAACTCAGGTTCGTAAGGAGTTACTTCAAAAGACAATACAGCCGTCTGCTTGTCCACCGGCATGAAATTCCGTCCCATCCCCCGACTTTCCAGACGCAAAGTGAGAAAGTAGGTTCCCGGCCAGAGCCGGACATGAAATTCCACATTAATGGTTGCGACCAACTTTCCTTTTCGCTCTGCATCAGCATGCAGGAAAAAAAATTTGCCAGCGATGTCGAGCATACGCCGGTCCATCAGGATCACGCTCATGGCCGCGCCTGGAAGTTCGGGATCATACTCAGTCTCGATGCGAATACGAACAGTTTCACCTACACCAATGACCGCCTTCATGCCTTCGTCGGGCAGAAAGCAGGCGGAAACAATCCGGCCCTGTTCCGTCCCGAACGCCGGCAAACCACTCTCACCCAAAGCTTTCTTATGAAACACCGGCATTCCACCCGAGACATGGCGGCGTTGTTCGTCACGAATATCAAGGAAATACTGTTCTGCCACAGCGTCCGGTTGACCTTGCATCTTCTCCTGTCCATGTTCCAGATAGATCACTTGGTGGCAGAAACTTTTAACCATACTCATGTCGTGAGAGACAAAAAGCAGCGTGGTGCCAGATTTGGTAAGACGCTGCATCCGTTCCAGGCACTTGAATTGAAAGGCAGCGTCGCCCACCGCCAAGGCCTCGTCGATAATGAGGATATCTGGATCGACACACACTGCAACCGCAAACGCCAACCGCACAACCATCCCGCTGGAATAAGTCTTGACCGACTGCTCGATGAACTGACCGATATCGGCAAAGGCGGCAATGTCGTTAAAGCGAGCAGTCACTTCTTCCTTGCTCAAACCGAGCACGGCAGCGTTCATATAAACATTTTCGCGCCCGGTAAATTCGGGGTTGAAGCCAGAACCGAGTTCCAGCAAGGCGGCAATGCGACCATGAGTTTGAATGCTGCCGCTGGTTGGATTAAGCGTGCCGCAGATCATTTGGAGCAGAGTAGATTTGCCGCTACCATTGAGACCGATAATACCTACGGTTTCACCTTTTTTGATCTCGAAAGTAACATCTTTGAGCGCCCAAAATTCGCAGAAATATTGTTTGGGTGATTTGCCCATCATCCGTCTTAGACGCGGCAAGACAAATTGTTTAAGCCTGTCACGCGGAGTATTATAGATTTCGTAACGTTTACTGAGTGTTGTAACACGGATGGCGATATCATCAAAGGACATCAGCAAACCCCTTTCTAGTTTTTTGGAACCAGGCGTAACCTGCCCAGGCAATAAAGGAAGCAGCAAAGGTATAACCGCCCAAACCGATCCAGTTCGGAAAATGCCCCCAGATCAACACTTCTCGCGCTTGCTCGATGATGAAAGTGAGCGGGTTAGCCATAATAAACGGACGGAATCTTTCCGGAACTGCGGTCACCGGGTAAAAGACAGGGGAAAGAAACATCAAAACGGTAGTCATGATGCTGATGGTTTGCCCGACATCGCGCAGAAATACACCTAATGATGCAAGCATCCAGGAAATACCAAGGGCGAGAATGACTAATGGCAGGAGCACAAATGGGGCAAAAACTGCCGTCCATTGCAGATAGCCGTTAAAAAGTGCAAAGGCGGCCAATAGTACCCCAAGGCTGATAAGACTATGAAACAAAGTAGCACCCATGGCAACGACTGGCAGTATTTCAATTGGGAAGACAACTTTCTTGACGTAATTGACGTTGGAAAGAATCAATCCGGGGGCGCGGTTGAGTACCTCACTAAACAGGTTCAGAACTATCAAACCGACAAAAAGAACCAAGGCAAATTGCGTTTTGCTAGCGTCACCGCCAATCCCACCCCAGCGGGATTTAAAAATCTCGGAAAAGACAAAGGTGTATACCACCAACATGAACACTGGGTTAAAAAACGACCATGCCAATCCCATGACCGAGCCTTTGTAGCGACCCACCACTTCACGCTTGGTCATTTGCATAAGGAGCTGACGGTTGTGCCAGAGGCTTTTGCCCAGCGCCAAGAGGGACGTGGGTTGAGCGGAGTGAGGGTTGGTCCCATGGTGAAGAGAAGTCATGCGAAGCACTCCGTTTTCACTAACGGTTTGATTTGTTTTTTTGACATAATCACACAACAGGAAGCGTCCTCTATAGATAAAAAAAAACAGCCTATGCTGAGACTACTAGCAACAGACTGTTTTTCAATAAATATTGACGCACTGTCAATATTTATAAAAATATACTTTATTTATGCATTGACATGGCTACCAACGGAGGATTAACAGCTGTAATATCAGCTTTAATCCACAGCTTTTGCCCCATTGAATAGGCTGTCAATATTGCAGCCAAAGTCTGATCAGTGTTCGTAGCGCTCAAAAGAAACTGTTTTTTTACACCAGCTCCCCAAGCACCACAGGCAGCATCTGGAATTAAATTTACAAAAATATCTCCATCTAACGGTGAATTGACACCAACCCCATAGATGTTGAGATTATTGCAACCTACAGGATCAGCTGCAAACGTAGTACCAACAGAAACAACGACACAGGATAATGCAAGAACTGCTGTAACAAATTTCTTCTTCATAATTCCCTCCAATATTAAAATAAGTTTTTTCCTCTAACCATTTCTAATATTTTTATATCAAATGGTTTCCTATCTCTTCTTAAGGGTATTCAATACTCAAATCTTCAGAAACACAACAATTCAGAAAGTTACAATTATTTCTTTAGTCGTGTATGGATATCAAGTTTTCCCCCCTCGCTCCACTTATACAAGCTTCTTGTTTTCTTTTTTCTTT
>CAILXE010000056.1 GCA_903838095.1 uncultured Chlorobiaceae bacterium | reverse complement strand
CGCTTCATCGGTAAACCCCTGAATGGAAAAGGTTGGTTTGCCCTTGATGATGGTTTTTCCGGTACCGCTCTGATCGTAGGTGATGCAACGGTAGTTTGCCGAAAGGAGGTTGGCCAGTGGCTTCCAGTATCGTGAAGAGACTGCCCAGCCATTGACAAACAGGACGACAGGTTTTTCCTGCCCCGACGGATCGATCTCTGCGGTGTCTTCATAGTAAAGGTCGCAGCGGGTTGACGCAAAATAACTCATTGAAAAAAGCCCGTTTTTTGTTGAAAACACAAACTCTAATATAAACAATAATAACGTTTTTACAGTTTTCACTCTCTTCGGAGAGTGGTCGGGTTTTGTGACTCTGTGGCTCAATGACTACATTGCGTGGCACAATCAGAGGTCTTTTTATGTACAACGAACATGCGCCCAATGGATAATACTCTTATCACTATACTCGCTTTTCTTGCTGACTTTATTCTTCATATCGATATCCATTTACAGCTTCTTGCGGCGCAGTACGGCCTCTGGTTGTACGCCATTCTATTTGTTATCATTTTCTGTGAAACCGGGCTTGTTGTTACCCCATTTCTGCCCGGCGACTCGC
Source organism: uncultured Chlorobiaceae bacterium (assembly GCA_903838095.1). Taxonomy (GTDB): domain Bacteria; phylum Bacteroidota; class Chlorobiia; order Chlorobiales; family Chlorobiaceae; genus Chlorobium. Next base: position 7,899 of record CAILXE010000056.1, on the reverse strand, counting down.
TGCTGTTTGCTGCCGGTTCACTCGCATCAATGCCGGGTTCATCGCTTGATCCGCATTTGCTGTTTCTGCTTTTTTTTATTGCCGCAGTTCTTGGTGACAGCGTCAACTACCAGATTGGTCACAAGGTCGGCCCAAAAGTCTTTCAGTATGAACATTCAAAGCTGTTCAACACAAAGCATCTCAGCAAGACCAATGACTTTTTCAACAAATATGGAGGCAAGACAATTATCATTGCCCGTTTTGTTCCTGTCATCAGAACTTTTGCTCCTTTTGTTGCCGGGATTGGTGCGATGGCCTACAACCGGTTTATTCTGTTCAATATTGTCGGTGCGGGGCTTTGGGTAGGGCTGTTCAGTTACAGTGGCTATTTTTTCGGGCAGCTTCCTTTTGTTCAGCAGAACTTCAAGCTGTTAATATTTTCTATTATCGGCATTTCTCTTCTTCCGCCCTTGATTGAGTACCTGAAGCACCGCTTTGGTCGAAAAGATGATGTGTGAAAATGTTTGTGAATTGTTGATAACTTGTTGATTCATCATTCGATGCATCATTTTTCAGGCCATGTCTGCTGATTTGCCTGCATAGCTAAAGTGTTATTTAAAAATGCTTTGACCATTTTCTTGTTTGATTGCTCTGATGTTTTTCTGTTCAATGATTGAGACAAGCTTTTTCCTGAAAGTTAACGGGGGAAATGTGGATAACTTCAAACGAAAAAATGGGATGGAGTTGATGATTCTTCGTGACAGGAGCTTGAGTGGTTGATGTGATCAAAAAAAGATTATATATAATTCACGGATTTTTTTATAATCCCTACCTTCTGAAGCACATTTCGGCGTATAGCGCAGCCTGGTAGCGCACTTCCTTGGGGTGGAAGGGGTCGTGGGTTCGAATCCCGCTACGCCGACTCTCTTACCTCTCTTTTCTCCTTTCCGTTCCGTATATTTTCCTCATGGATACCCTGGCGAAATTACAGATTCTTTCTGGTGCAGCTCGTTATGATGCTTCGTGTGCTTCCAGCGGAAGCAAGCGAGAAGCTCCTTCGTGTGGAACCGGCAATACATCCCAGAGCGGAATCTGCCACTCGTGGTCGGATGACGGGCGCTGTATCTCTCTTCTTAAACTTCTGCTTTCCAACGATTGCCGTTATGATTGCGCCTACTGTGTCAACCGGTCAAGTAATCCTGTCGAGCGCGCCTCTTTTACTGCCCGGGAAGTGGTCGATCTGACCCTTGATTTTTATCGTCGAAACTACATTGAAGGCCTCTTTTTAAGTTCAGCCGTGATGCAGAGTCCTGATGTTACCATGGAGCGGATGGTCAGGGTGGTCGAAACGTTGCGTCTCGAAGAGCAATTTGGCGGCTATATCCATCTGAAAATCATTCCTGGTTGCAGCAGCGAACTGGTTCGTAAAGCCGGGCTGTATGCCGATCGTATCAGTGTTAATATTGAGCTTCCTTCGCAGGTTTCGCTTCAGCGACTTGCGCCACAGAAGCATAAAGATTCGATTCTTGAGCCTATGGCGCTCATTGGCAGGGAGATACACTCCAGCCTTGTTGAACGCAAAGCCGATCGCAGAGCACCGCGTTTTGCTCCAGCAGGTCAAAGCACCCAGATGATTATCGGCGCAAGCCCTGAAACTGACTTTCAGATTTTACGTCTCTCTCAAGGGCTCTACAAAAAGATGAATCTCAAGCGCGTTTACTATTCGGCTTATGTGCCAGTCAGTGCCGACAACCGTCTTCCTGTTCTTGCGGCCCCTCCTTTACTTCGAGAACATCGTCTCTACCAGGCCGACTGGCTTCTGCGCTTCTACGGCTTTTCCGCCGAAGAGATTCTTTCGGATGATCTTCCAAATCTCGATGAAACATTTGATCCCAAGACCGCCTGGGCTTTGCGTCATCCTGAATTCTTTCCGGTTGAGATTAACCGGGCCGACTATGCCACGCTGTTGCGCGTCCCTGGTATTGGTGTCACATCAGCAAAACGTATTATTGCTGCTCGCCGTTTTTCAGCAATTACTCCGGAGGGGATGAAAAGAATCGGGGTGGTGATGAAACGCGCCAAATATTTTATTACCAGCTCGGGGCGTCCCTTTGAAAAACCTGACCGAACACCTGCCCTTATTCGGCAGCAACTGCTGCTTGGTGAAGGGGCTGGAGCAGAAGCTCCCAGACAACTGGTTCTTTCCGGTCTTTTTGTATAATGGGCATGAACCGATACCTCTACGACGGCACCGCTGACGGTCTTCTTTCAGCCATTGCATGGATTCTTGCAGAAGAGTCTGATCCGGAACGGGTTGCTCTGTCGGAGCGCAAGGATACTCTCTTTGAAGATGGTTTTTTTATCGGCACCGATCCAACCCTTGCAGAATCGCTTTTTTCCCGTCTTCGGATGCAGTTGCCAGATGTGGCGCACACCCTCTACTTTTGTATGCTTGCCGAAAAAGAAGGAATGGAAACCAGTTTGCTCCACTACATTTCGCTTGCCTTTACGCATGGTGACAAGATTAATGGTTACCTCACTCATGCTGCTGTGCGCGATATTGTCTCCATTTCCAAAAAAGCAGCCAGAGAGTTGCATCGCATGAAAGGTCTGTTGCGATTCGAAAAACTCAGGGATGGGGCATATCTTGCAAAAATGGAGCCGGATCACAACATTATCCATCCTCTCGCATACCATTTTCGCACAAGGCTGAAAGCACAACACTGGTTTCTCTACGATGTCAAACGCCGAACCGCTGCCCGCTGGAGCAATGGCGCCCTTCAGTTTGGTGCCATCGAACAGTTCACAACACCGGCTCTCTCGGATGACGAAAAACAGGTACAGGCGCTGTGGCAGACCTTCTTTAAAACTATTGCCATCCCGGATCGCAAGAATGCCCGCCTCCAGAAATCCAACATGCCGATGAAGTACTGGAAGTATCTGACGGAGAAGCAGGGGGAGTGACTTCAAACATTCTAAATCTGTACACATGACAACATCTATCGAACATACTATCGGCAGCGGCAAAACAGTAACCTGCCCGATCTGCAAGGAATCATTTACTTGCGGGCTCTCCTCAACATGCTGGTGTGCTACCAGGAAGGTGCCCGCCGAAGTGAAAGAGAATCTTGCCGAACGTTACGAAACCTGTGTGTGCAGCACCTGTCTTGACCGATTGATTGAGCAGGCCGGTACGGGTGAAAGTGCCTGAGCACTCTCGCGAGGTGTTTTGGATAAAAATTTGATAATTGTCTTTAAATAAAGGAGATATACCATGAAGAGTGTATTGTGTTTTCCCCTGTTCATCTTGCTGATCGTTTCGATGCATATGGGATGGGCTTTTGCTGCTGAAAAGCCTTCAATAGAAAAAGGGCGTCTGCTTTTCAACTCTCAATCACTTTCCGGCGCAACCTCCGGAAAAAGCTGTGCAGAATGTCATCCTGGAGGCGCGGGGCTGGAAAACGCCTGGAAAAACCAGAATCTTGCCGGACAGGTCAATACCTGTATTGCCGGTCCATTGAAAGGATTGAAACTCGATGAGAATTCCATTGAAATGCAGTCGGTGATCATGTACATTAGGTCATTGAAACCGCAACACTAAAAGAGGAATCATGCAGAAAGAGACCATTACTATACTCGGGTGCGGCTGGCTCGGGTTGCCGCTTGCACAGACGCTCGTCAAAGAGGGCTATTCAGTCAAAGGATCGACCACGACGGAGGACAAGCTTGAGGTCTTGCAGGATGCCGGGGTCGAGCCTTATCTGATACGACTTGAGCCCGAGATAACCGGCGACGATGTTGTTGCGTTTCTCCAGAGCGATATCCTTATTGTCAATATTCCGCCGACGCGGCGCGAGGATATTGCCGAGTACCACATCGAGCAGTTCTCGTCACTGATTGACGCGCTTGGTCAGTCGCCGGTGCGCTCCGTTCTGATGGTCAGCTCCACCTCGGTCTATCCATCGCTCAATCGGGAAGTTACTGAAGAGGATGCCGTTGATCCCGAATCCCCGTCCGGGCAGGCTCTGCTCCTTGTCGAAGAGATGCTGATGCAGGAGAGCGGATTTCAGTCCACGGTGCTGCGTTTTGGCGGCTTGGTTGGTTATGACCGTAACCCTGAAAAGTATCTCGCTGCGTTGACAGCGGTGACGAATCCTGATCAGCCGATGAACCTGATCCATCGTGACGATTGCATCAAAATCATGTCGGAGATTATCCGCTTGCAGCAGTGGGGCGAAGTGTTCAACGCCTGTAGTCCCAATCATATCCTCCGTCGCGACTATTACGGCAAAGCAGCCGATGCGGCAGGAGTTCCAAGACTCCCTCTGGCGCCATCTGACGCACCAGCTCCGTTTAAAGTGGTGAACAGCGACAAGCTGGTCAGTGCGCTGGGCTACAGTTTTTTGCATCCTGATCCGGTTGGGTGAGTGTTTCGAGACTTTATGAAAGCCATCACTATTGTCCTTAATCACACGAGAGGAGGTTTTTTTGCTTCAGGAAAAACATGAAGTACAGCAATTACTTGATCAACTCCCTGAAAATGTTTCTTTTGATGACATACAGTATCATATTTATGTTTGTCAGAAAATAAATCGTGGTCTTGAAGATGTTGAATCAGGGAATACCATTTCAGAAGAAGAGTTGGAAAAACGCATAGCACAATGGCTCGAGCCATAAGGTGGACTGAAACAGCTTCTGATGATCTTCATGAAATCAAGTTATGAACAGTTCTTATTGCGCTTTAATTTATTATAAATAAATGATTTAAAATATGACAGCACTTGTTGAGCATGTTTTTAAAGCGGCTCTTGATTTACAGCCTGTCGAACGGGCTGAACTCATTGAAAAATTGTTTCAGAGTTTTGATCGTTCCTCAAGCAAGCGCACCGACAGTGCATGGGCGGAAGAGGTTGAATCTCGATTTGATGCTTTTGACCGTGCTGAGCTCAAAGAGTCGCCTGTTGAAGATGTTGTTGCAAGACTCAATCAAAGATGAAGATTTTCATGTTATCAGTTGCTGAAAAGGAGCTTACTGATGCAGTTGATTATTATAATGACCAATGTTCCGGATTGGGCTATGAGTTTGCTACAAAATAAACTCCAGATCATACTTCTCTTCTGACGATTCTTCCACAAACTTCCTCAGTGTTCCAAGAAATTCAATAAACCGTCGCGGATCAATGTCACGAAAGTAAGCCACTCCAACCGGCTGATCATGCCAGCCGAGCAGAATTGTTTCATGATGTTCCGGATCAATGGATGCCATGCGTTCATCAATGATCGTGTTCATGGAGCCAAGGCTGCTGGTATGCAGAAACGCCTCATCCCAACTGTCAAGACCGTTGCCGCTTTCAGAGATGAATGGCAGGTTGCTCAACAATTCAGGCAGGCCGTAATGAAAAAATGCGGCGTAATTGTGGGCATCTATCTCCAGAGTGCCGTACGCCTTGTACGATGTATCCTGAAGCCGTACCCGATTTATGGTGCCGGTCCGGTATATTGACAACTCCCGGTGAATAGGGCTGTTGTCATCAATCAGAATGTGTTGGACATTCATAGCTGAGTATTAACAGAGAAGAACCTTTAATCGAAAGAAAGAGTTTGCTGTTTCTATGGAATTGCTCTTAACATAGCTATCTTTAAATAAGTATTTTTTTACTCATTTTTGCCGTGTGCAAATATGGAGCTGGTCAAACAGGGTGCCACAACAATTTTATTGTACAGAAAAGAATGGAAGGAAATTTTTCAGATAGAGTACAGGATGTTATCCGCCTCAGCCGGGAAGAGGCGTTACGATTAGGTCATGACTATATAGGGACAGAGCATCTTCTCCTTGGCCTTATCAGGGAGGGAGAGGGTATTGGTGCCCGAATATTAAAAAATCTCAAGATAGATTTGTATGGCCTGAAGCAGAAAATCGAAGAGAGCACCCATCCGAGGATAGCTGAAGCCCAGATGGGTAATGTTCCTCTGACAAAGCAGGCCGAGAAGGTGCTGAAAATTACCTATCTCGAAGCGAAGATATGCAAGTCGAACGTCATTGGGACAGAGCACCTTCTGTTGTCGATCATGAAAGGGGAGGACAATATTGCCTCCCAGATTCTTGAGCAGCTTGGTGTGACCTATGATCTTGTCAGGGATGAACTGACTGGTATTTCGAGCAGTAAAAGTGATCCTGATGAACCCTCTATGGAAGGAGCCTTTTCGTCGGGCTCCTCTGAGCGGCAGCCGAAAAAGCCTGATCCAAGAAAAGGGGAGAGAACCAAGACTCCGGTGCTCGATAATTTTGGTCGGGATCTTACCCGTCTTGCACTTGATGATAAACTTGATCCTATTATTGGCCGTGAAAAGGAGATAGAGCGAGTGGCCCAGGTTTTGAGCCGTCGGAAAAAGAATAATCCGGTACTGATTGGTGAGCCCGGCGTCGGCAAGACCGCTATTGCGGAAGGCCTTGCCCTCAAGATTGTGCAGCGCAAAGTGTCGAGGGTGCTTTACGACAAGAGGGTTGTGGCGCTTGATCTTGCGGCGCTTGTAGCAGGAACAAAATACAGGGGGCAGTTTGAGGAGAGGATGAAAGCGCTCATGAATGAACTTGAGCGGTCACGCGATGTCATTCTCTTTATCGATGAATTACACACGATTGTTGGGGCTGGTGGCGCGTCGGGTTCGCTTGATGCAAGCAATATCTTTAAACCTGCTCTTGCCCGTGGCGAACTTCAGTGTATCGGGGCGACCACGCTTGATGAGTATCGTCAGTTTATTGAAAAAGATGGCGCTCTTGACCGGAGGTTCCAGAAAATCATGGTCGAACCGACCTCCGTTGATGAAACCATCCAGATTCTGAATAATATCAAGTCGAAGTACGAGTCGCATCACCATGTCAATTATTCCGGAAACTCAATCGAAAAAGCCGTCAAGCTGTCCGAGCGTTATATCACCGACCGGTTTCTGCCCGACAAGGCCATTGATGTTATGGATGAGGCGGGAGCGCGTGTCCATCTGAGCAATATTCATGTGCCGCAGGAGATTCTTGATCTTGAAAAATCCATCGAAGAGATCAAGGTCGAGAAGAACCATGTCGTGAAGATGCAGAATTTTGAAGAGGCAGCAAGGCTCCGCGACCGGGAAAAAAGTATGCTTGACGCACTTGACCATGCAAAGCAGGAGTGGGAGGACAGGGCGGCCGAAAGCGTTTATGATGTTACGGAGGCTGATATTACCTCTGTGATTGCCATGATGACCGGTATTCCGGTTGCCAGGGTTGCTCAGTCGGAATCCAAAAAACTGCTGACGATGGAAGCCGATCTGACAAAAGAGGTGATTGGTCAGGATGAGGCGATCAAAAAGATCACCAAGGCGATACAGCGGACTCGTGCTGGCCTGAAAGATCCGTCACGTCCTATCGGCTCCTTCATTTTTCTTGGACCGACCGGTGTCGGCAAGACTGAGCTTGCCAAAGCGCTGACCCGCTACATGTTTGACAGTGAGGATGCTCTTATCAGGGCTGATATGAGTGAGTATATGGAGAAGTTCTCCGTCAGTCGTCTTGTTGGTGCTCCTCCCGGCTATGTCGGTTACGAAGAGGGCGGGCAATTGACTGAAAAAGTTCGTCGCAAACCATACTCAGTTGTGCTGGTCGATGAAATTGAGAAAGCGCATCCTGATGTTTTCAATATTCTGCTTCAGGTGCTTGATGAAGGCATTCTGACCGATGGTATGGGCCGAAAGGTTGATTTCCGCAATACCGTTATTATCATGACGTCAAACATTGGCGCCAAGGATATCAAGAATTTCGGCGCGGGATCGGGGATGGGCTTTACTCCTCCTGATGATTCTACCGGTAACTATAAAGCGATGAAGTCAACCATTGAGGATGCCCTTAAACGGGTTTTCAATCCTGAGTTCCTCAATCGCATTGAT
>CAILXE010000055.1 GCA_903838095.1 uncultured Chlorobiaceae bacterium | reverse complement strand
TCCCTTACGTTGTCGACGAATACAAATAACCAATTTTGCAATCTATTGAACAAGGAAGCTAAGCAGTGAAAGTCATTTTAAGAACAGATGTGGCTACCCTTGGCGATGCAGGTGAAGTTGTTGCCGTAAAAAACGGATACGCAAACAATTTCCTGATTCCGCAGGGTATGGCTATAAGAGCGACCGAGGGCACGCTTAAAGCTCTTGAGACAGAGAAAAAACAGCAAGCCAAAAAGGTTGAGCTGCAACGCAAAAACGCACGTGAACATGCTCAGAAAATCGAGCAACTGTCACTGAAAGTTTTTGCCAAGGCAGGCGAATCCGGCAAACTGTTCGGGACAGTAACCTCCGCCGATATTGCCGATGCACTGAAAGGACAAGGCATCGAGATCGACCGCAGGAAAATTACCATTGAAGCCCCGATCAAAGCGCTTGGCAAATATGAAGCCGACGCCAAAATCTTTATGGATATTTCCGTAAAGGTGCACTTCGAAGTTGAGGCAGAAGGCTCAGAAGCCTGAGCCACTGGTTCGAAAGGGAGAGGCCAAAACAGCCAAAAACAATAAAATTGCGAGTCAAAGCCGCAGTTCATCAAGCTCCGTGAAATTCATACTTCACGGAGCTTTCTTTTTCCCTACTCCTCCTCACTCCCATTCCAGAATGCGTACATACGAATCACCGATTCACCAATAGTATCCGTCAGTTCAGCAATTTCCCGCTCCGTCAGATGGTTAAAATCATCCGACACCTTGCTGAGCATAAAGATAGCCATCGAAAAAACCGCTGCATCTTCATCATCAAACATCGGTTTCCACGCATCATAAGCCAGCTCCATGCCGATAATAAACCCCATCGTCCACTCCTCGACCGCCAGCTTCCTCTCGTCATCACTCTCATATCCAACCCTTTCAAACAAAGGCAGATAGCTCTCCGGTTCATCAGCAAAAAGCTGCACGAGGGAATTGTTATGGCGCACAATCAGCTCACCAATAATGTCAGCCTCTTCGGGAGAGTCGAATTCAGGCTTAAGCTGTTTCTCCTGATCCCAGATTGACGCGTACCAGTCATCAACATCAAAAACCTGCGGCCCAACCGCTGCAGCAGTCATATAGCCATCAAGCATTTCAAGAGAAGAGAGCGCATCAGGCGGCGTTTGCTCCGACACAAGAAAATGTTCAAGGACGGTAAGCTCATCAAGAGAGAGCGGCTGCATCGACGGATCAGAAGAATTCATGGTAAACCGTTCCGGTAAAATGTTATGAAGATAACGTTCAGCATAGATGGAAAGTTATGAAGATATTTCTTATCTCCAGCGGGCGGCAAAGAAAATTTGTTGCGGTAAGTGACGGGCGAACAAATGTTTCAGTCCATAGAGAGCCATACCCTATATTCTCAAGACATCGGTTCTCAACAATCAGCTCAGCCCGGAAGAAGGGTTGCCGGGGCGAGCTTCACCCTAAATACCATTGAATCATGATGCAGAAAAGACAACTTGGAGCGACAGATATAGAGCTGACTCCCGTCGGCTTCGGGAGTTGGGCTATTGGCGGCGGCAACTGGGAATACGGCTGGGGAGCGCAGGACGACGGCGACGCCATAGCAGCCATAGAACGGGCCGTTGATCTGGGCATCAACTGGATCGACACAGCGCCTGTCTACGGGCTTGGCCATTCAGAGGAGCTGGTCGGCAGGGCCGTTACCGGTATGAGGAACAGACCATACATTTTTACCAAATGTTCAATGGTGTGGGATAAGAGCCGAACCGTAGGCTACAGCCTCAAGGCCGATTCCATAAGGCGAGAGTGCGAAGCAAGCCTCAACCGTCTCAAGGTAGATGCAATCGATCTCTACCAGATCCACTGGCCAAACCCTGACATCGACCTTGAAGAGGGGTGGCAAGCGATGGCCAGCCTCCAGAAAGAGGGGCTGGTGCGCCATATCGGCGTCTCAAATTTTACTGTCGATCAACTGCGCCGCGTCATTCCAATAGCGCCGATGGCATCCATTCAGCCGCCCTATTCCATCCTGCGTCCTGCCATCGAACAGACACTGCTGCCCTTCTGCCAGGAGCAGAACATCGGAGTGATTGTCTACTCGCCCATGCTTTCAGGGATGTTGACCGGCGCTATGACCCGCGAACGGGCAGCAAACTTTGCCCCGGATGACTGGCGCAGACGCAACAAGGAGTTTCAGGAACCACGCCTCTCCGCCAACATCGAACTTGTCGGATTACTCAAAAAGATCGGCGCACCACATGGCTGTTCGGCAGGCGAAGTGGCTATAGCCTGGACCTTGCGCAACCCGGCCGTTACAGGAGCAATAGTCGGTGGTCGAAACGCCGCACAGGTTGAAGGCATCATCGGAGCCGGAGAGTTCAGACTGAGCGACGATGAAATAGCCACCATCCGGGATTACGTTGCCAGTATGCCGAAGTAGGGGACATGGCGGGCTCTCTTTTCTGTTTGTTGAAGCTGAGCATTGGAGGTGCCAAAAAGATAAATCGTATGGATAGTATTATTTGTGCGAGAGATAAGCAGATATTGTATTGTCTTGCGCTGATGAGCGGGAGGCGGCGTTGTAGCGGAAGTTCCAGCCTCTTTTTTGATTAACTCCTTATAAGCAGTACTTTTAGGGCGAAAACGCGCGAAAAATGTAGTCACTAATTTATTTGCATGTCAAATGTTTTTTCTTATATTATGAAGTAGTATAAGAAACCTTGATATAGTCACAATGTACATCGACACCAGCAAAACCACCATCAACGGCAAAACCTATCATCGGTACCTTTTTCGTGAATCCTATCGGGAAGACGGCAAGGTCAAGAATCGCACTCTGGGCAAAATCTCCAAATGTTCGGAGGCAGAAGTTGCCGCCATAAAACTTGCTCTGAAATACAAAGATAATTTGTCTGCTCTGTTGAATATCGAGGATGTTGAGCTTCACGACGGTCTTCGTGTTGGTGTGGTGTATGCGCTGAAAACCCTTGCCGAGAGGCTAGGCATCACCAAGGCGCTTGGCAGTAGCCGCCAGGGAAAGCTTGCGTTGTGGCAGATCATTGCGAGATTGATCGGGCAGGGTTCACGCTTGGGTGCTGTCAGGATGGCAGCAAGTTATGGTGCCTGTGATGTGCTTGAAGTAGAGAGTTTTACTGAGGATGATCTGTACGCCAACCTGGCCTGGCTGATGGACAATCAGGAGCGTCTTGAAGCGCAGTTATTCAAGCACAATTCGGCGGGTACGGGCCCGGAATTATTGCTGTATGATGTTACTTCATCATATCTTGAAGGGATGGAGAACGTTCTTGCC
>CAILXE010000054.1 GCA_903838095.1 uncultured Chlorobiaceae bacterium | reverse complement strand
TCGGTTGCCCTGAACCCGATCATCAAGTTCACCACACTGTTTGGCCTTCTTGCCATCGAGCTTGCCATTGAGCTTGCTCCGCAGGTTGCGCTGAGTTTGGCCGCAGTGTTCTTTGTGCTTTCACTTGTCTTTGTGCATCGCTCCTTCTTCTCCATGAGGATCAAAGTAGACGAGCACTAAATCTTGTTTTGATTTGCACGATTTATTCACAAGAGAGCCGCAGCAATGCGGCTTTCTTGTTGTTGGTCGCCTTTTTTCAGAACCCTTGTTTGTAACCTTTCAAATCGTTGTTAAAAAAAGGAGATTTCACCGATGCCATTTATGCATAAAGAGTCCCACAGATCAGATCGGATCGGCTGGCTTCGCGCTGCTGTGCTTGGCGCGAATGATGGAACCATCTCGATAGCAAGTCTTGTCATTGGCGTCGCTGCTGCCGGAGCTTCTCATAGCAGTATTCTGTTGACAGGTGTGGCAGGTCTTGTCGCTGGCGCCATGTCTATGGCGGCAGGGGAGTATGTATCGGTTCAGTCGCAGGCCGACACCGAAGAGGCGGATATCGCCCGTGAAAAAAGAGAATTAGAAGAGGATCCGGTACACGAGCTGGAAGAGTTGACCGCAATTTATGTAAGTCGGGGACTTGATCAACCGCTGGCACGGCTTGTCGCAGAAAGTCTTATGTCGAAAGATGCTCTCGGGGCACATGCCCGCGATGAACTTGGCATTACCGAAACTTTGCGTGCACGACCCATCCAGGCAGCTTTTTCCTCTGCAATCTCTTTTGTTGCGGGCGCGGTTATTCCGATTGCGGCAGCCTTGCTGGCGCCTTCAGCCTATGTTGCTGAGGTCACTTCTGCTACGGCACTTGCGGTGTTACTCGTTCTTGGTGGAACTGCTGCTTATGCAGGCGGGGCATCTCTTGTGCAGGGAGCAATGCGTGTTGCCTTCTGGGGAGCACTTGCCATGGGACTCACGGCGGGTGTTGGCAGGCTTTTCGGAACTGTTTTATAAATAGCGAGAAGAATCCCTGCACCTTGAGCCGGAACGGTAAGGTGCAGAGAGTTCAATACAAGCGGGTGTTTACTTTTTCGGGGTGATGGCTGATGTAATGCCTGTTGCAACGCACTGAATGATCTCAATGGCAGTGTTTGCCGTGTTCGTGACGATTGTTGTACAGAGCGTAAGGCAGGACTGTACGATCGAAAGGGCTGAATTGACACCGCAGCCCAAGGTGTCAGCAAGATTCTGGATTGGAACACCGACCGCATTGAAGAGGTCAGAAAAGACGCCGCTGTTTTCGTTTGCCATAGCCGGATGTGTTTTTATGTTATGAGGGAAAGTTATGTTTATAAAAATCTGTCGCGAGTTTTTTGAGATGCATGAATAAAAAGTCGCAGCTCTTTCAAATCATGGATTGATCAGGGGAAATATAACATAATTGATCAAAGAAATACTGCGTCAGCGTTTAAACCGCTTATTTCAATTATCATCCCATAAAGGCAGAACGGCTTTTTTAATACAAATAGTTTCATTCAATCTCGATTCCACAGGTATCCAATAGTCCAAAAACACCCGGAATTGAGAATCTGGCATGTCGGAGACGATTTATTGCGGGATTGATAGAGTAATTGAGCGCCGAAGTAAAATTTGCATGTTCAAGGTTTGTGTGGAAAAAGGTCGTCTGCTGCAGGTCACAGTGTTCAAAGAGAGATCTGGTCAAGTCAGTTTCACTGAAATCAGCTTCCTGCAGATGACAATTTCTGAATTGGATATTTTTAAGCTTCATCTGTGAAAAGAGAGAGAGCTTGATCATGCAGTTTGCAAAATCAAGTTCAAGCAGAAATTGCCGGCATTCATTGAACTGCACACCCAGTAACTTGGAGTTTATAAATTTCACCTTCTGCAAACTTGTATTTTTGAGTTTTACAAGGCTTGCGTCACAGCCATCAAAGATACAATTGATGAATGTTCTGTCGGAGAGATCGACGCTGTTGAAGTTGCAGTTGAGAAATCTGCAATCTTCATACGTTCCTTTGGCCAGTGAGCCATCCCTGAAATCGATTTTTTCAAAAATCCTGTTTTCTGTGAAACTGCTCTGCATCTTTTTTTGATTGGAAGTTTGATTGAGCAATTTATAAAGGATTTTCTTTTGAGCAGAAAAATCATTTTCAGTTGTTCAACTGACCGGAGTAATTTGTTGTCGTTTAAGCTTTATGTTCGCAGGGGATGAAACGAGTAACGTAAATACACAATATCACCTACGTCCCCTTTTTTACCTTTTTTATATCAGAGTTTTTTCCCCTTCAACCGTAATGAATTGCTGACCACTGACACACTGCTGCCAGCCATTGCAAGGCCTGAAAAGACCGGGTTCAGGAAGATGCCCCAGAGAGGAAAAAGTGCCCCGGCGGCAAGGGGAATACCGATAATGTTATAGATAAAGGCCCAGAAAAGGTTCTGACGAATAACACGCATGGTGGCGCGTGACAAGGTAATCGCTTGTGCAACCTTGTTGATGTCGCCCTTGAGCAGGGTAATTCCGGCAGACTCTATGGCTATATCTGTTCCGGTCGCCATAGCAATGCCAACATCGGCCTGGGCGAGAGCGGGAGCATCGTTGATGCCATCTCCGGCCATCACAACTTTTCGACCCTCTTGTTGTAATTTCTTAATTTTCTCTGCTTTTTCCTGTGGTAGCACTTCGGCCATCACCTCGTCAATGCCGACCTGCGTGGCCATATAGTTTGCCGCTGGCAGGTTGTCGCCGGTGAGCATGATTACCTTCAGTCCTTTGCGGTGAAGGGCAGCAACAGCTTCACAGGCCTGCTCCTTGACGGTGTCACTCAGGGCAATCAATCCTCTGCATGTACCATCCTCATCAATCAAGACCACCGTTTTGCCCTCTTCCTGAAGTTTTTTAAGCTCGGGCATTGCTTTTTCACACTCCAGCGGTTTGCGCACAGTAAACGGAGTATTTGAAATTCTGGCCGACACTCCGATACCTTCGAGGGCCATAAAATCGGTAATCTCGCCAAGGGCTAGCTGTTGCTTTTTGGCGGCATCAACAATTGCCTGTGCCAGAGGATGTTCAGAACGGTTTTCAATGGTGGCAGCGACCTGAAGCAATGAGCTGATGCTTCTCTCCTTGTCAAGCGAAATGATATCACTCACCTGCGGGTTTCCTGTGGTAATGGTGCCCGTTTTGTCGAAGACGACCGTATCAATAGAGCTTAGCTTTTCAAGGCTCTCAGCATTTCGTATCAGGATACCGTACTCAGCCCCCTTGCCAATGCCAACAATAATGGCGGTCGGTGTAGCAAGCCCAAGCGCACAGGGGCAGGCGATAACGAGAATGCCGACCATACCCATGATGCCGTATGAAAGAGCGACGGAGAAGCCAAGCAGTGATGAACCAACGGTCAGCCAGATAATGAGGGTTGCGGCAGCAAGCACCAGAACGACCGGGACAAATACTCCGGCGATCTTGTCAGCAATGTTCTGAATCGGAGCTTTTGAACCCTGAGCCTCTTCGACCATCCTGATGATGCGGGCAAGGAGGGTATCTCCAGCAACATGAGACGCTGTAAAGGTGAATGAACCCTGTTTGTTGATGGTACCGCCGACAACCGGATCCCCACTCTTTTTATCCACTGGTACCGATTCTCCGGTCACCATGGATTCATCAATGGTGGAATATCCTTCATTGATCGTGCCATCAACAGGAATTTTAGCGCCGGGTTTTATTATCACAACATCGCCTTTTCTCACCTGCTGCACGGGAATCTCAATCTCTTTTCCCACTCTCAGCACCAGAGCTGACTTTGCCTGAAGCCCAACAAGTTTTTCAATAGCCTCGCCGGTCTTTATTCTGGAGCGGGCTTCCAGATATTTGCCCAGCAGCACAAAGCCTATGACAACAATGGTCACATCGAAATAGGTAGCATCAGGCGCCCGCAGAAATGCTTTAACAGCGGGAATAAGGGTAATGACTGCGCTGTAGAGATATGCGGTCAATGTGCCGATGCCGATAAGTGTATCCATACTCGCGGCTCCGCTCCTGAAAAACATGACGATTCCATGCAGAAATGGCGCTCCGGTACGGAAAACCATCCAGGTGGAAAGGAGCATGAAGAAGATGTTCAGATGCTCCATGGAAAGAGGGATGTGCGGGATAATGTGGAAGAACATCGAACTGATATCCCACATCATCAGGATAAAAACCAGCAGAGCAACAGGCAGGGCAAATTGTATCGTTTTAAGCTGGGCTCGCAACTCCAGCTCTTTTTTCGAGCCTTTTTTTCTGGCATCAGCATCGGCCACTGCAACAGGAGGTTTTTCGATCTCAAGAGAGTAGCCATATTTGTTGACAATCTCATTGAGCACTTCGGGGGTCAGGCCCTTATCGTCAAACTCGAGTTTCGCTGTTTCAGTGGCCAGATTGACATTGACCTCTTTGATGCCTTCAACCTTTGAGAGCTTTTTGGTGATGATGGCAGCACAGCTTGCGCAGTGCATCCCCTTGACGCTGTAGGTTTCGGTGGCCATTAAAAAAAATTATCGGACGTTGATCACACCCCGCGACAAACCCATGGCACAGGTTATTTTGTATACTCCGGGTTTTTGGGGTGTGAACTCCATGACAATTTTTTTGCCTTTCACCAGAGGTTGAGCCTGGTTCCAGAGTCCTGGCACCATAATGCTGCTCATACATCCTGAGCCTGTCTCTGAGGCATTGACTTCAAGACGTACTTTCTCGCCGGTTTTTACAGTAAATGCCTTGGGGGTAATATCCGTGGCTTTTGTATAGTTGACAGTAAATGTTTTAGCAACTGTGGAACCAAAAGAGAAAGGTGGGGCGGCAAGACTAAAAAGTGTTGTCGCAACTATTGTTACCCTTTTAAGATCAATTCTTTTCATCGTCTCATCCTTATAGCAATATGTTTGTTTTTGTACCATCCCACAGCATCGTAACATTCATTTCGATGTTATCGTTCAGGGGGAATTCGAAAAAAGAGTCATTGATACAACGTATTTTTAGTGCTTCATGCCCGAATGATGCAAACGGCCTCTCTTCAGATCCCTTGTTTTCATCATCACAAAGATGACTGGTGTCATGATAAGAACATGAATTGCCGACGAAATCATTCCCCCGATCATTGGTGCGGCGATTGGTTTCATCACATCTGCTCCGGTTCCCGTTGACCACATGATTGGAATCAGCCCCAAAAGGGCTACGGCAACGGTCATCAGTTTTGGGCGCAGGCGGAGAACCGCTCCTTCAAAGGCTGCGTCATAAATATCCTGCTCGGTGCAGGATCCGTTGATCAGTTTTTTGTCGAGCGCTTCGTGCAGGTAGATGACCATGACCACTCCTGTTTCAACGGCAATGCCGTAGAGGGCGATAAAGCCGACCCAGACAGCAACGGAGAGGTTATAACTGAGGGCCGAAACCAGATAGACCCCGCCAACCAGGGCGAAAGGCACCGAAAGCATCACCATCGAAGCCTCAAGCACCGACTTGAAGGTGAAATAAAGCAGGATAAAGATGATGATCATTCCGAGCGGGATCAGCACCTGCAAGCGTTCTTTGGCGCGAATCTGGTTTTCCCACTGTCCTGACCAGGCGACGTAATAACCGGCAGGGAGCTTGAGCTTTTGTTCCAGCACCTGCTTTGCTTCTGTCACGAAACTTCCCATGTCGCGTCCCCGGACGTTCAGATAGACCAGCGAGCGCAGAAGACCGCCTTCGCTGTTGATATCAGGGGCTCCAGTGGTGATTTTCATGGATGTGACGAGGG
>CAILXE010000053.1 GCA_903838095.1 uncultured Chlorobiaceae bacterium | reverse complement strand
CTGATTTTTCTCATGATCGGCGTCTATTACAAACTGCAACAACAACGTGTTATGACGCAGAATCCTGGTGTTACCGCAAACTTTATTGCTTTTAAAAAGCTTGTTGCTCTTCTTCTCTTGTTCATTTTCAGCGGAATCGGTATTGCCGATGCTTATTTATATTTGAATATCCTGTCGACATTTGATTTTTTTGCGATATTCTACACGGTTCTTGTCTTCAGCGATGTGCTGATTGTGCTGGTTTCTTTACGCTACAGTTCAAGCTATCAGACGGTGTTTCGCAACTCCGGCTTTGCCGTTGCCACCGTCGTGGTCCGGCTTGCACTGACAGCCCCGCCATATTATAATGTTCTCCTCGGTGTCGGAGCAATGGCTTTCGCGATCGGCATAACCTTCGCCTACAACCGGCTCGAAAAAACACAGGCCGTGAAATTGACGCCAGTCCCATTAATGAAAGAGAGCATGTCAAAACCGGGATAGGCGCTACCTGACATCCAGCATTCCAGTTTTTAGCCGAAAGGATGAACGGAACGAGGGGCGTCGCTTTTTTTTGTGTCCATGAACAAGCTTTTTTGTATGTTCACAGACAAGGTATACAATACCATGGTAACGATTTTGTGACAGCAAGACTGTAATTTATTTTAAATAAAGCGAAGACAATAAATACATTACATTACGGCTCACAAAAAACTGTTACGTTTTACTTAATATCACGACGATCTCATGCACACTATTATTTTGTCTTTACTCCTTTTTGCACCACCGGTTGCAGGCCAGGCAGCACCAAATCCCCTGATTCAGATTGTTCCTTTAGTTCTTATCTTCATTGTCTTTTATTTCTTCATGATCCGTCCTCAGCAGAAGAAACAGAAAGAGAGAGAAACGGTGCTTGACAGCCTGAAACGCGGAGACAAGGTGGTCACCATAGGTGGCGCTCACGGAACTGTTGCCGGAATTGACACCGAAAAGAAAACTGTTCTTGTTCAGGTCAGTGAGACCACAAAAATCAAGTTTGACCGCACCGCCATTGCCAATATTGAAAAACAGGAATCTGGCGATAAACTCACGACCAAAGAGTAACAAGAATAATGCAGCCAACAAATGCAAAACTGGTTCTGGAAAACGGGTCTGTCTATAGAGGCACCGCATTCGGCCATATCGGAGAAGCAACCGGCGAGGTAGTATTCAATACCTCGATCACCGGATACCAGGAAATACTGACCGATCCGTCATACGCGGGTCAGATGGTGGTGATGACCTATCCGCTGATCGGAAACTATGGAATCAATCCAAACGATAACGAGTCGGTGAAAATATGGGCATCCGCCTTTATCGTTCACGAAGTCTCACGAATTCACAGTAACTTCGAAGCCTCACAAAGTCTTGATTCTGTGCTGAAGGAAGCTCAGGTCACCGGTCTTGCCGGTATTGATACCCGCAGGCTTGTTCGGGAAATCCGTGAAAAAGGTGCTATGAGAGGTGTGATTTCCGTGGCTGATGAAAGCGATGAAGAGCTGAGAGATCGGGCTCTTCACAGCCCTGAAATGTCAGGTCGCGATCTGGTAAAAACGGTGACCATTGATCGAAATTATATTCTTGAAAAAGAGGATGCGCGTTACCATGTCGCCGCATTTGACTTCGGTATCAAAACCAATATCCTGCGTATGCTGCATGAAGCGGGATGCAAGGTAACGGTTGTACGGGCTGAAACATCTGCCGAAGAGGTGATTGCACTCAATCCGGACGGTGTGTTTCTTTCAAACGGCCCGGGTGATCCTTCGGCTGTGGGCTATGCCATTGAGACCATCAAAAAGCTTGTCGATCATAACCGGAGCACAAAACCTCTGCCCATTTTCGGAATATGTCTTGGCCATCAACTGCTGTCGCTGGCTTTCGGCGCTGAAACCTACAAACTGAAATTCGGCCACCACGGCGGCAACCATCCGGTTAAAAACCTCGCAAGCAGCCAGATAGAGATTACATCACAAAATCATGGCTTTGCAGTTGCCATCGATTCGCTGCCCGAAGAGCTTGAAATGACACACCTCAACCTCTACGACAATACCGTTGAAGGTGTCCGTCACAAAACACTGCCCTGTTTTTCAGTACAGTACCATCCCGAAGCTGCACCGGGACCACATGATTCTCACTACCTTTTTGATGAATTCACTTCGCTTATGGATTTAACTTAACCCATTCTTTTGAAGAGATGAAAAAAAGATTATTCACTCCAGGACCAACACCGGTACCTGAAAATGTCATGCTTCGCATGGCGGCTCCGATTATCCATCACAGGAACCCCGAGTTCATGGAGATTTTGACCAGGGTTCACGGAGATCTCAAATACCTTTTCAGAACAACCCAGCCGGTCGTTGTGCTCAGTTGTTCCGGAACAGGCGGCATGGAAGCAACGATCTCAAGTCTCTTCAAACAGGGCGACAAGGTCATCACGGTCAACGCCGGCAAGTTTGGCGAACGGTGGACCGAACTGGTTCGTGTTTTCACCGGCAATTGTGTTGAAGAAAAAGTGACATGGGGCTCGGCCATTCAGCCCGAACGTCTTGCGGAACTGCTCAAGGAGCACCCGGATGCAAAAGGTGTCTGCCTGACTCATTCAGAAACATCAACCGGTACTGCCGCCGATATTCAGACGCTCAGCGCCCTGATTCGCGAACAGTCAGACGCACTGGTTATAGTTGACGGCATTACGGCAGTCGGCGCTCACGAGTTCCAGTTTGATGACTGGGGCGTCGATATCTGCATCACCGGTTCCCAGAAAGGGCTCATGATGCCTCCCGGTCTGGCGCTGGTGGCCATCTCTGAACGGGCACAGGATATCATTAAAGGACAGAGCGGCCTTCCGCAGTACTACCTGAGTCTGAAAAAAGCACTGAAAGCGCAAGCGGGAGACGATACTCCTTTCACTCCGGCAGTTTCGTTGGTCATTGGCCTTGATGAAGCCTTACAGATGGTCAAAGCTGAAGGAATTGAAAATATCTGGAAAAGACACGAACGACTCGCTGATGCCTGCCGTCAGGGATGCCAGGCTCTTGGCATGAAACTCTTCAGCAACTCTCCATCGTTTGCGGTTACTCCGGTATGGCTTCCTGAAGGAGTCAAATGGTCCGCATTTAACAAGGCGCTGAAAAAGAGCAATGGCATTACCGTTGCCGCAGGCCAGGATGAGTACAAGGACAAAATTTTCCGTATTTCCCACCTTGGCTTTTACGATGAACTCGACATGCTGACCGTTATTGGCGGTATTGAACGGGCACTGAAAGAGATCGAGTTCACTTTTGAAATCGGCGCTGGTGTCAGCGCGGTACAGAAAGCATTCCTCGGCAACTGAAGTTTCCGGGAGCGCCTTCGCCATGATTTTTCTCCACACTCTCCTGCTTGCAGTTGCACTGGCATCTTCAATGCAGGAGATGCTGGCGGAGTACCGTCTGCAACTGAAAGCTAATGCGCTCTATGAGCGTCGGGCATACAAAGAAGCAGAAATTATTTTTCGGCAACTGGTCACCCTTGAGCCCGAACAACAAGAAAAAACTGCCGCTTGCTTTAATCTTGCCTGCTCTCTTTACATGCAGGGAAAATACCCGGAAGCCGCTGCGCTTTTTTCCTACAGCGCAAAACCTGCTGACCGTGAACACCGGGAGATCCGACTGAAAGCACTTTACAATGAAGGCAATACTCTTGCCATGAAAGCAATTGGAAGCAGTGCCAAAGCAGAAAAAACGGCGCTTTTCCGCCAATCACTTCAACGCTTCAAACAGGTTTTACTCACAGAACCGGATGATGGCGACGCCAAAATCAATTATGAAATCGTTCGCCGTTACCTGTATGAACTTGAAGCGCCAAAACAGTCATCGTCATCAAAGAGCGACACCAAAAGCTCTCTTCAACCTGCTTCCGGCATCAGTCAGGAAATTTCAGACAGGCTGCTTGAGAATGCACAGCAAAATGAATCCTCGCTGATGCAACAACTCTCCGGAAAAGGAAAATCAGCATCACAAAACAACAAAAACAACCAGGACTGGT
>CAILXE010000052.1 GCA_903838095.1 uncultured Chlorobiaceae bacterium | reverse complement strand
CTCTTGTCCATATCATCATTGGCAATATGAAGACATTTCTCAATGGTACTTTTCATGGGGTATCTTCAAATTATCTCCAGGAATATCTGGACGAGTTTTGTTATCGATTTAATCGCAGGTTCTGGGAACCAGAATTGCCACTGAGATTACTCAACGCATGCTTGGCTCACGTTCCTGTCAAAATAGCTGAGTTTCATTAAGAGCCATAATAATGATTGATGGAAACAGCAGAGTAGGACGGATTGTTTTTGGGTGTCCCAATGTAAATATTCTATGGAAGAAATGTACGTAATTCACGAAGAACCCGAATTTGTCGTGGTCGTAAAGTCAAGTGGGCTGCTCTCTGTTCCCGGGCGTGGTCCGGAAAACCTGGATTGTGTCAGCGAGCGGGTGAAAGCACGGTATCCGGGCTGCATCGAACAGCCCGCAATTCACCGCCTTGATATGGACACTTCGGGGTTGTTGGTGGTCGCTCGAACCAAAGAGGCACATCGTAACATCTCTATTCAGTTTCAAGAGGGCGAGGTAACTAAACGCTATATCGCCATTCTTGACGGCGAATTAGATGGCGAAGAGGGTATCGTCGAACTTCCTTTCCGCCTCGATATTGACAATAGACCTCATCAAATTTATGATCCGGTTCACGGAAAGGTGGGAATTACCCACTGGAAAAAACTCCTGGTAAAGAACGGCAAAACAAGAATCGAGTTTAAACCTATAACCGGAAGAACACATCAGCTCAGGGTTCACTCCGCTTCCGAACACGGTCTCGGAATTCCTATTGTCGGCGATCCGCTCTACGGAACTGGAACTGGCCCGGGATTGCTACAGCTACATGCCTGCTATCTTTCCTTTGCTCACCCAAGGACTGGTGAGAGTCTCGAATTTAACTCGGAACCTCTGTTCTAAGCCGTTGTAAAAAAATAACATGGCCATGTTATTTCGTAACGGCTCCTTGTATGTTATCTGCCAGACGCCACTCAAAGAAACAGCCGGTAATGATTGGCTGTTTCTTTGAAGCGGCATAAGGTGCCGTAATAAAATAAGCAAAAAAGCACTGCTTATTTCATAACGGCACCTAAATATTTTTTTCCGAATCATGTTGTTGCCATGAAAAATAGTACAGATATAGACCACTTGATTGCGTCTCTTCCCAAAGACGCGACCTGCTACGGGTATTGTACAACTTGTGATGAGGTTCATTATCTGACAGAGGGAAACAGCCGCAAATATGCTCTGGAGCTGATGGCAGAACTCGAGCAGAACAAACGGATTGACTTTCACACCCCAGATCCGGAGCCAATATTCTCCACAGACTGCCTCTGGGAAAAAAGAGGCGGACAGATGTTTGGTGTGTTGGAATGTGTCGATGCCGATGGAAATACCGTCGTGCTTCGTGCATTTTCCGGACAGTTCAACACCCGCTGGCAAGCAGAGGGCTGGGTTCCACCGACTTTTGACCTAGAGGGATACTCCCGGATGCTGCCAAAAATTGAGTCGTCGGTCCAGCAAATGACCGACGATATTGAGTCCTGCCAACAAAAAGCAGACCAGTGTACACTGAAGTTCGAAGAAGCCATGCGTTCCGGTGGTCGTGCGGCCCAGAAAGATTGCCGCAGGCAGATGCGAGAGGCATTGAAAGCGCTCGCGCTTGCAAAGAAAAACCGGAGAACATATTCCCAATCCATGTTGTCTGTCTTTCAGGATCTGTATCAACTCCAAAACTTCAAAGGTGATCAGCGTTCCATCCTGAATGTCTTTTATGAAGACCGGGGAATTCCCACCGGATCCGGCGACTGCTGCGCCCCCAAACTCCTCCACGCCGCCGCCCAAAACGGGCTGACGCCTCTCGGACTGACCGAATTCTACTTTGGCAAGGAAAATAAAGCTTCGACAAGGTTCCACAAAGAATTCTATCCCGGCTGCAAAAACAAATGCCAGCCAATTCTTGGCTACATGCTTTGCGGCCTTTAGTCCCTTACAGGATATTTTCTTGTTTTTTTGTAAGAAAATATCCTGTCACAAGGTACTTATTCCGGCTTATTCCCCGTTTACCAGGGTTAAGTGATCAAAATTTTCTTTGTGCAAGTCAAGATATTTGGGAACAGTCTTTACTTTCAAGCAACTACATGCCACGATGAAAGACGAAACTAAAACAACAGATATTTCATTGTCGATGTTATTGTTTGGCGATACACGAGTTTGTCTTTTTGACTTTGTGATTATCAGCAAAATTGGATAGAAGAACGATTGATCATGTCAGAAAAACATGACAATTTCATGCGATAGCGTAAGATCTGTACTGGATAGTTGTTGCGATATTGTCATGGTCACTTTGTCAAAATAATACTGTTAGCTTCTTATATGAGAACTGAAACGCACATCATCGATTCCAGAGCTGTCAAGACCGTCATTGGCAAGCTACCGCACCATTGGGTCGTGAGAGAACTGAGCGAGCGCGATTACGGCATTGATCTAATGGTGGAGATTTTTGCTCCCGGCTTTAAGGATGCTAAAGGCAAGGATGCATTTGCCGCGACCGGATCCGTTTTCCACATTCAGATCAAGG
>CAILXE010000051.1 GCA_903838095.1 uncultured Chlorobiaceae bacterium | reverse complement strand
CTTTTTAACCATTTATCTATGAAACAATTAAGGGGGTACCGGGGGCAGCGCCCCCAGTCAAAAAATATTTTGGACTATGGCGCTTTACTATGATTTACCGGTGTATCGTGATGTCTATCGTCTGATCCTGAAAATCTTTGAATACACCAAAGATTTTCCTCGTGAGTACAAATACTCGCTTGGCCAGGATCTCAAGCACGACAGCATTGTGCTGGTGCGCAGCATCTACAGGGCCAACAAAGCCAAAAGTAAGACCGAGTATCTTGAAGTGTTTCTTGACGATTTTGAAATCCTTAAACTGGAGGTGCGTTTATGTGTTGACCTGAAAATTCTGCCCATGAAAAAGCACTGAAATGAACGAACTCAGAAATATTCATCCCGGAGAGGTTTTGATGGAAGAGTTTTTAATTCCACTGAAGATCTCGGCGTACCGGCTTTCCAAAGATATCGGGATTCCTCAGACACGGATATCCGGGATAGTGAAAGGGAAGCGACGTGTCACGGCTGATACGGCATTGCGCCTGTCACAATATTTCGGCAATTCCGCAAAGTTCTGGCTGGGTCTGCAAGATGATTATGACCTTGAGGAGAGCATGCTGATCAAGAGAGAAGCAATAGATTCTATCCTTCGCTGCAAGAGCAATGTGATGGCATAAAAATAGGGTAAATGACTATATTCTCTGCAACTGTTTACAGGTTTCCTGCCCGATAAAAAATTGATACCGATTCATGCCCGATATTTTTATCAGTTATGCCCATGAGGATCAGGAGCGTGTCAGGCCAATAGTTAAAGAGCTTGAAAAACGCTGGAGTGTTTTCTGGGATAAAAAGATTCCGCCAGGGAAAACATGGGAGGACTCCATTGGCAAAGCACTGGAAGAGTCGCCTTGTGTTCTTGTTGTCTGGTCGAACTCTTCTGTAAAGTCAGATTGGGTTAAAGAAGAGGCTGACGTGGCCAGGAAAAGGGATACTCTTGTGCCTCTTTTTCTTGATACGGTTGAACCGCCAATGGGGTTCAGGCGTATTCATGCTGCGGATCTCTCTGACTGGAAAAACAACAATGCTCATCAGGGATTTCAGTTACTCATTGGCGCGATTGAATCCAAAATTTCTCCTGTAACTTTGCCTGTTACAGACTCACGGCCGGCGTCAAAGCCGGACACGGTTTCATTAGAGGGTGCCGGGCACACATCACCACAACGAAAACTGGCACTGCAACCTGTCGGAAACGTAGGCTGGGCTCAAAAAAACCAGCTTGTAATAGTTGTTGCTGTTGTGATGCTGGTTATCCTTGGTGTTGTCTGGAGTATTATGAAGCAGTCACCGCCGTCAAAAGTTGAAAATAAACCTGCGCCCAGCACTGAGGTAGTAGAAGGAAATCCTGAGGCCGATGCTCGGCGAAAAGTGGAGGATGCGCGGTTGACGGCCGTGAAAGAAGCAGCAGCTCGTCGCGAAGCGCCAGTGGTAAATGCTCGACAAGAAGCTGAACCGAAAAAAACACTGAAAATCGGTGACGAATATAGCGGTGGAAAAATTGCATGGCTTGATACTTCGGGTCAGCATGGCCTGATTGCGGCAAAAGCTGATATTCCAGGCCCTTATTATTCATGGGAAGATGCAAAAGCAAAATGCGCAGCCCTCGGTGATGGGTGGCATTTACCAACAAAGGATGAACTGAACAAGCTTTATCACGCCAAAAGTGCTGTTGGCGGTTTTTCCGACTACTACGACTGGAGTTCTACGGAGGACGTTGCGATTTACGCATGGTACCAGTACTTCAGCAGTGGCTACCATGCCAACGACGACGAGAGCAGCAGATGGTGTGTTCGGGCTGTGCGGGCTTTTTAACTATTTATCTATTCAACAATTAAGGGGGTACCGGGGGCAAAGCCCCCAGTAAAAAATATTTTTTGGTATGGCGCTCTACTATGATTTACCGGTGTATCGTGATGTCTATCGCCTTATCCTGAAAATCTTTGAATCGCTATAGGATATATTCCTCGAAGCTCTGCTGAGGGGTAGTTGATTACGACCGCTCGCGATAATATCACGGCTTAAATATGCCGTCGTTTTTTTCGTTGATTTTGCTAAATCCCGGGCAAAAGCGTAAACTTGTTGCAATGAAAGTCATTTGAGTCAATGCGATGGCGGAGCTGTATTTTATGTGCCTCTATCAATAATTGCCATGGAGTTTATTGAGACACCAACCTTTACCCGCATGGTTACCTCATTGTTATCAGATGATGAATACAGGAAAATGCAAGGTGATTTGGTTGAATATCCAGAGCGCGGAGACCTCGTAAAGGGGGGAGGTGGTATTCGCAAACTGCGCTATGCTTTGCAGGGAAGAGGAAAAAGTGGCGGGGTTCGGGTGATTTACTATTGGGTCAAGGATCGCCACCTGATTTATTTGTTGGTCGTGTATCCCAAGTCGAAAAAGGATAATCTTACAGAAAAAGAGACAGCGATTCTTCGGGAATTTGTAAAAAGGTTATGACATAATGGAAAAGAGGCTGTTTGATGATCTGGTGCAAAGCCTGAAGGAGGCTGGTGATATTGCTGAAGGCAAGGTTATGGCTTCCCGGCGCTTCGAGAGTACGCCGACGGATGTGAAATCTGTGCGTGAGCAGACCGGTTTGTCGCAACGTGAGTTTGCCCGTATGATGCGGGTCAGTATCAGGACACTTCAAAACTGGGAACAGCATCATCATAACCCAACAGGCCCGGCAGCCGCCCTTCTCAAGATTGTTTTGACGGCTCCGGATGTGGTGCTTAAATCATTACAAAGCTGAGAATACCAATATTTCCCTGTCAATAAGTATCTCTTCCGGCTCAAGGATTCAGTACGATAAAACCTGTGATCACCTTCGCACGGCTAAAGTGAAAGAATTCCTGAGCGATGGTGATTATCTCAGCATTGCGCTGTCGCTGGCACATTATGATAGATCTTTCTCAATTTCCAGCCGATATTTCTCGTCCGTCGACATCCGTTGCATGTTTTTGTTAATCCTTTCCAGCCAAACTATTGTTTCATCCCATTGGAACTCCTCCGATTGCTTGCTGATAACGTGGGGCTGAGATTGCGCCGGTTGCGCTGAGCTGCTCGATTGTGCGACTGAGGGGCAGTTTGATTTGGTCATGATTTCCCGCCGATAAAAGTATTGACAGATATTTCAACCCCAATCCCCAACCACCCGGGCAATCTGCTCCGCAAGGCTCAATCCTTCAGCATTCCTCTTTTCCCCCATAACAAACAACCCCTTGCCAGTGCTCTTTGTCGCCCAGAGTTCGCCAATGTTGCGTTTCTCCTTGGTGTCGTCGGTGGTGACGCGATCAGCCCCTTTGTATTCGACTACAAGAATTCGTCCGTCGTTGAGCCGGGCGACAAAGTCGGGGTAGAAGCGGTCGGTTGAGGTCGGCAGCCAGAAGGATGATTTCGGGCGGCCTGAGAGATTCCGAATCCAGAAGTGTACCTGCGGCAGATGGTCGAGCAGTTGGGCGCAGTCGAACTCTTCGCCTTCGTTCTTCAGCTCGCCGACGGCGCTGAAAAAGTGTTTCTTGAACTGGTAGCGGCCAGTGTATGCCCATGCGGCAGGATAGGGAAGAGTATCGAAGGAAAATCCGTCGGCATAACTGGTTTCAACGGAGATATCAGCAACGTCAGGAGCAAACAGAAGGCTTTGATAGCCACGGGCATAAGCTTGCTGGCGGCAGGTTGCAATTTTTTGTGCGGTCACTTTGGCAAGCTGGAATTTGAAGCGGAGCAAATCGTGCAAGGGTATGTTGCGTTGTTCAACCAGCGAGGCAACCAGCTTGCGGCAATACTCCAGCAGCACGGGCTGGGTAATGTCTTGTTGACGGCACTCTTTTTCGAGCCAGCGCGAGAATGTCAGCTCTGTCCAGTTGAGCTTGAGAGCGCCGATTTCAAGTTGTCGGCTTTGGTCGAGATGCTTGTACACCACCTGCTCGCCCTGCACGTCAACCTCCCAACGTTCTGCGGTCTCCTTGACTGAAAACTCTGCCGGTGTCAGCTCTGCCGAGACCGATTGATGTACGGTTCTCTCTGGAATATCTTTTCTGCCAAACAACATTACTGACAAAATTCTTCCTCCCGAAAATCTCATCCATGATCACCTTCAGGTAATGCGCCTCATTATCGTCAATCGTCACCCAAATACTCCCCTCCTCCGACAGCAACTCGCGCAAGAGTTCAAGGCGCGGATAGATCATCGCCAGCCATTTGGTATGCTCCAGATTGTCGTCGTAATGCTCAAAAGCGCTGCGGGTGTTGTAGGGCGGATCAATAAAAATGCACTTCACCTTTCCGGCATAGTAGGGCAGCAACGCCTTCAATGCATCAAGATTGTCGCCCTGAATCAGCATATTGGCCGTATCACGCTCCCCGCAGGAGAGCTCCCGAACCTCCTCAAGCAGCCGGTATGGCGTCTCTGATGCTGCATGAATATCGGTGTCGCGGGTAAGCCAGTGCAAAAGCGGCATAGTGTTCAGGGTCTCTTTGATGTCAAATTATTGAACCACGTTATCACCGCACTCTCTGGCTGAGTACGCATCAACTCCGACAGAACATTGGTATCAATCAAAAAAGCGGTCATCATCAATCCTCAGCTTGCTGAAGAGTGCGGGAGAATTGACGTGATGGAATAACAACATCTTCAGCATTCAAGCCTTTAAAGTGCTCCTGAATACGTTTGGCAAGATTTCCTGATTTGGACGTGCCGGTTGATTTTTTCTGCTTTAGGAATTCAGCAAAATCCTGCACTTCATGAAGCATCGGCTCTGGAAGTTCTTGCATCGTTCGGTATATTTTCTCTGCTGTTGTCATTGATTCTCCTTGTGCAAATCGTGATAAGAGAAAATTTTATACACCAATCTAACGATTTTTCATGAGTAACGTGCCAGAAATGGTTAAATTTTGCCACTATGGAACGTTGCGAAATTGCTGAGTTATTTTTTTATAGGTGAGGAGATGGTTTATGAGAATTCAAGAGATACTTGACCTTGCGATGACCCTCAAACCAGTAGAGAGGCTTCTGATTATTAATGGATTGTTGCGAAGCCTTGACGAGCCAGACCACAAGATTGATGAGCTTTGGGCTGTGGAAGCAGAGAAACGTCTCAACGCCTATCGGGAGGGGCGTGTTGAGGGTATTCCCGTCGAAGAAGCTTTCCAGAAGTAGAACGCATTTTTCTGATTTTTTATCGTATCCCAAAAAATTTTTTACCCGTGAGACCAAAAAAAATCATGCTGCTCGGCAGCGGGGAACTCGGCAAGGAATTTGTCATTGCCGTCAAACGTCTTGGCCAATATGTGATAGCCGTTGACAGTTACAACGATGCGCCAGCGCAGCAGGTGGCTGATGAGCGTGAAGTGATTGACATGCTTGATGGCAAGGCTCTTGATGCCATTGTGGCCAGGCATCAGCCGGATATCATTGTGCCTGAAATTGAAGCCATTCGCACTGAGCGTTTTTACGATTACGAAAAGCAGGGCATACAGGTGGTGCCTTCGGCTCGTGCCGCCAACTTTACCATGAACCGCAAGGCCATTCGCGATCTGGCCTCGAAAGAGCTTGGTCTTCGCACGGCCAACTATCGTTATGCCGCTTCGCTTGATGAATTACGGGAAGCGGTAGGGGCGATCGGTATTCCCTGCGTGGTCAAACCGCTGATGAGCTCATCGGGCAAGGGGCAGTCAACGGTGAAAAGTGAAGCGGATATCGAGAAGGCCTGGAGCTATTCGCAGAGTGGCAAGCGTGGCGATATTGCCGAGGTGATTGTGGAGTCGTTTGTCAACTTCCATACCGAAATTACCCTGCTCACCGTGACACAAAAAAATGGTACGACGCTCTTTTGCCCTCCCATTGGCCACCGTCAGGAGCGGGGCGATTATCAGGAGAGCTGGCAGCCCTGTCTTATCCGCGACGAGCAGTTGCAGGAGGCTCAGGAGATTGCCGATAAGGTGACCCGGTCGCTGACCGGCGCAGGTATCTGGGGCGTAGAATTTTTCCTTGCTGATGACGGACTTTATTTTTCGGAACTCTCACCTCGTCCGCACGATACCGGTATGGTGACGCTTGCAGGCACACAAAACCTTTCGGAGTTTGAGCTTCATGCAAGGGCGGTGCTGGGGCTTCCAATTCCTGGGATAGAATTGCTGCGCGTTGGCGCCAGCGCTGTGGTGTTAGCAGAAACAGCGGGAACAAATCCTCAGTATATCGGCGTGGAAGAGGCTTTGAAAGAGCCTCGCACCGACATTCGCATCTTCGGGAAGCCAACGACACGGCCTTACCGGCGGATGGCTGTGGCGCTTGCTTCAGAGCAGTTGGGAGGTGATGTCAATGCTGTAAAAGAGAAGGCGATTGCCAATGCGAAGAAGGTGAGGGTTGTCAGTGAATAGTGTCACTTACGAAAGCGAAAGAATCTCTTCCTCAAGTAATTGCTGGTTGTAAAGTTCGGCGTAGAGGTGTTGCTGTGCCAGCAGTTCCTGGTGGGTACCGCTCTCAACAATTGCGCCTTCTTTAAGCACAACAATCCGGTCGCAGTTTTTCACTGTTGAGATTCTGTGGCTGATCAGCAGAATAGTGGTGTCGGGGAGTTTCTGAAGCAGCGCTTCAAAGATGCGTGCTTCTGTGTCGGTGTCAACGGCTGACAGGGCATCGTCAAGCACAAGGAGTTGCGGTTTCCAGGCAATGGCTCTGGCAATGCACGCTCTCTGTTTTTGCCCGCCGGAGAGGTTGATCCCTTTTTCCCCAAGCATGGTCTCGAATTCATCCGGAAAATCCACAACGTCGTCATGAAGCATGGCTATTTTGCTTGCCTCAATAACGGCGTCGGCATCATTTTCCTTGCTGCCCCAGTTGATGTTATGGGCGATAGTGTCGGAAAAAAGAAAATTGACCTGGGGTACAAAACCGATGTGTTCTCTCAAGGTGGTGATAGGAAAGCTTCGGATGTCGCG
>CAILXE010000050.1 GCA_903838095.1 uncultured Chlorobiaceae bacterium | reverse complement strand
ATTCCCTTTGCTGTGCTTGTTACCGGTGTTCCTTCGGGAGCCGAAATGTCAAGCCCCTTATGGTAGCTCTCCACAGGCCCGCCGTTATAAGAGCGTTTTACCCCGAAAAGACTTGTTGTTTCGCCGGTAGCAGGACGGAGAAAAATTCCGGAAAAAAGCTTTTTCCGACTTTCACTGTGAAGAGCAGCTTTTACCCTTGATTTTTCAAGTTCAGTGGCTTTGAGACTTGCTTTTGAAGAGTCAAGTGCAATCTGCTGGAGCGGTCGGTTATTGGGTGTGACCGTTACAGGAATCTGTTCTTCGTCAGCATCTGTGCGTACCAGAATTCTGTAACTGCCAGGCAGGGTGAAATTTTCGACTGGCACAAGCGCTTTCCATACGTTTGACCTCTGTCGGAACATACGATAACACTGCTCGTTGAACCAGAGAGCAGGTTCGGTATTGGCGCCAGAAAAAGTGGCAATAAAAAACTGGCCCTGTTCTTTTTGGTTCTGATCAACGGTCAAGTTGGCCGGGTAGATTGCTGCCTTCGCGATGCTTGCGGTCAGTATCATTAAAAAAAATACCGGCAAAAAAATTATCTGCTTCATAGTGGCCAAGTTTGGAGAAAGGGGAGATCGAAGAGAACCACATTCGCATTATTTCGAATAATCATCCGTTCAGGGCTAACCTCTGCGGTGGCACAGGTAAACTCGGGATGTTCATGACGATTGACAAACGCCGGGAGTACCACAAAGTGTTTGCCGCGAAAACACGCATAGCCGCCGTGATGAAAATGGCCGCTGAGACAGACCTTCAGTGCAGTGGATGATGCAAGCAGTTCGGCTATTTCATTATGGTTCCACAGCAGGCCGTATTTCTGATCAGTTGTATCAGGGAGCAGTGGAAAGTGACAGACGGCAATAACAATTTCACCAG
This sequence comes from uncultured Chlorobiaceae bacterium, assembly GCA_903838095.1. GTDB lineage: Bacteria > Bacteroidota > Chlorobiia > Chlorobiales > Chlorobiaceae > Chlorobium. The sequence goes on along the minus strand of CAILXE010000050.1, from coordinate 1,534 downwards.
CCTGTTCAGCTCTCTCGAGCTCACTCTTCAGCCATATTTTCTGTTTCGTTCCAACAGCACCACAATAATCATGCAGTTCCAGGTGTGCTCGAAAGAGAGCAAGGATCTGAAGCTCTTCATCAGTTTCTGCGTTGCGCAGCACTGAGACATCCATACCGTCAAGCACAATAAAGCGATATCCCTGGAGCGAAAAGCTGTAAAACGGATTGTGCAGGCGCAAGGCAGCCATCAGTTTTTCGCGAGGAAGAGCAAGGCAGTGATTGCCGAGCACGTGACGCACAGGCCCTTGAAATTCATCAAGAAGAGCGCAGACATGCCGCAGTTCCTCTTCCTTGGACGTATCGTCGCCCTGGATCAGATCACCAAGTTGAAGCAGAAAATCAACCTGGTGATTTTGAAAACAGTGAAGAGATGCGCGAAGATCTTCATCCGGAGCAGCGACAATGTTACTCTCCAATTCGTAGTGGATGTCGGTAATAATACCGAATCGGATAACGCTATGATTCATGGAGATGAGCATCAGTCGCCGAATTCTGAGAGATATTTTTCCATGAATTCATCAAGGTCTCCATCAAGAACTGTTTCAACATCGAAGCGTTCGTAGTTCGTACGATGATCTTTGATGCGCCGGTCATCGAGCACGTAGCTTCGGATCTGGCTTCCCCACTCGATTTTTTTCTTTTTACCTTCAATTTCCCGTTTTTTAGCCTCCTCTTCGTCGCGCTGCCGCTGGTAGAGCTGTGCCATCAGCATTTTCATAGCTCGTTCCCTGTTCTGGAATTGTGAGCGTTCCTCCTGGCAACCGACAACAATGCCTGTCGGTATATGCTTGATGCGCACCGCCGTCTCAACCTTGTTGACATTCTGCCCACCTTTTCCACCACTCCGGAACGTCGAAAGTTCAAGATCCTCCTTTCGAACATCAATTTCTACATCGGGAGGAGCTTCCGGATAGGTGAAAACACTTGCAAATGAGGTGTGGCGCCTTGCATTTGAGTCAAAAGGAGAGACACGCACCAGACGGTGAACGCCATTTTCTGCCTTAAGATAGCCGTAGGCATAGGGGCCTTCAATTTCGAGAGTCGCGGTTTTGATGCCAGCCCCGTCACCCTCCTGATAATCGTCGGTATAGATTTTAAACCCTTTACGTTCAGCCCAGCGCATGTACATCCGGTAAAGCATTTCTGCCCAGTCCTGTGCCTCGGTTCCGCCCGCACCAGCATGAATGGTAATCATGGCATTGCCAGCGTCATCCTTTCCTGAGAGCATGTTTTTAAACTCGATAGCGGCAATATCATGCTCGATTTTGACTATCGCCGCCGTAAGCTCATCTCCGAATGATTCGTCATCAAGCTCTAATGCGGTATCGAACTCATCCTGGCAGGATCTTGCTTTCAAGGCAATCTTCTCGTACTCTTCTGTCCACGATTTATGCTCGTTCAACTCCTTCAAGACTTTGTGGGCGGCTTTCTGGTCGTTCCAGAAAACCGGGTCAGTAGTCATTTTTTCCAGGTCATCGATTTTTTCCTTGCGT
>CAILXE010000049.1 GCA_903838095.1 uncultured Chlorobiaceae bacterium | reverse complement strand
TTACGAAACTTCCGCGGAAGAGGAATATTCTGTATTTCACGGTTCAGTCTTTTTGCCTATCAGACTTGCATCTTCCAACATCTTCTTAGCGCAATCAGGACAATAGCTATGTGAGAATTGAGTGCCTGTTTGCTGTCCGATGTGGACTTCAAATTGTTGCCATACGCCCTGTTGATTGCGGATCTTCTTGCATTGGGAACAGATGGGGAGAAAGGCTTCAAGAACCTTGACTTCGGAAAGTGCTTGACCCAGAGCCTCTGAGTTTTTCTGCTCACCATCGAGTGCATACCTCATTTTGGACACAAAGAATCCTATCGAGAGGAATGAAACGAGATGGATGATAGTGTTCCAGACTGCATAATAGTTATTAGAGTATAAGTGCCCTGACAGGACATCTGCTCCGAACCACACCAGCGCACTAAAGACAGCTAAGACTACTGAGAACTCTAATCCCCAAAACCATGCACTAAGCGCTACAGGTAAAAAGTAGAACACGAAGAAATTGAGTTCAGTTCCTGTAATCCAGTCCAAAAACCCAATAACGAGCAAAGTTACGCCCATTGTAGATGCCCACAGCCACAGTGGCAGTCGCTTGTTAATGGCTTATCCTCCTTCCAGTTATACGGGATTGAACTTAATCAAATGCATTTTTGTTACTTCGCTTATCACGATTTGCATTTGAAATCATGCATTTTAATTGATGGTGACACTATACTGAATTAAGGAAGATATGCTCGCTGAAAAGCATCTACTTATCAATAACTTGACGTGACTGACAGTATCGCAGATTAACTAAGGAAAGGGCAACGAATTCGGAGTATTGTTTCTTTTGGCATCCTTGGCGTTTGTCTGTTGGGCATCTTGCTTTACTCGGCTTTGCAGTTTAGTAAATCCTTCAAAGCTATCTCTTCGGGTGTGTCTTAAAAAATTCCCATATCAAATCCGTGCACGAGATGCCTTTGATTTCTTTGCCTTCCCACGGCCAGCCCATGTACTTGCCGAACCATGCGTGGCCGCCTTTCTTGACGGCGTAGAGGACGATTTCTGTGCCATCGTTTCCATTGCCATACGTTTCTTTGACGAAAGTTTCATTCTCCTCCCGTTTTGGTTTCTCAGCGCACCCATCGTGTTTCGTCCAGAAGGAAACGGCATAGGATACGGGTTTATCGATTCGCTCGTGCCGGTCAACATGTTTTTTTGGTTTTCCGCCCTGATAAAGCACGTGTTCATCGTCCGTCCCATGGAAAATGATCACAGAGATGGGACTGGTTGGCTTAGGGTCATCAATATTCATCGCGCCGGCAACGGGAGCGATGGCAGCGAATTTGTCGGAAAATTCGCACGCGAGCCTGTAGGACATCATCGCTCCGTTGGAAATGCCCGTGGCGTAAATCCGTTTACTGTCAATGGCGTAGGTCTTCTCCAAGTTATCGAGCATCGCGCGAAAAAAGCTGACATCGTCAACGTTATTGTTCATCGCGTAGCCGCAACAATTGCCTGTGTTCCAAGTGAGCAGTCTGTCTTTGAGCCATCCTGTTCCATAGGGATAAACGGCGATAAAACCTTCCTTGTCAGCTTTCTCACTCATGCCCGTCATTTTCGGTGTCCTTTCCGCGTTCCCTCCGCCTCCGTGTATGACGAAGACTAGCGGCAAGGGTTTCTTGCCGTCGTATGCAGGCGGCACGTGCACGATGTAACTGCGGGTGAGCGAACCGACCTCAGTGGTTTGTATATGGTCGCCGGGCTTCGCTCGGTCCTGAGACCACGCCCGCAGCGAGACGCATACCATTACGAGCGCTACTGCGAAAGCAGCAATCCCGATCCTGTTGATTCTGTTCATAACTCGATTCTCCTCCAAAAAACCGTCTCCAGTCACGGCACTGTGTCACTCGTCCCACGGACTTGCTTCCATAGACCGATGACGGAATCCAATGGTTACACTCAAAACAGAAGGTTCGCCGTGCAGAGTATTGAAATTTAGAGAGCAAGACGGTCTAGGCCGAACCGTTTGTAGAGGATACGGTCCATCATCGTCTGGGGAAGCAGCCATTTCAGGAAAGGGAGCTTTAGCGACTCGTTGCCGATGCGCACGATCCCGCCGGGTGCGCCGGAGGAAATTTTCTTCACGAGCCTTTGCGCGAGTTCCTCAGCGCTGGTAGGGTTCAATAAATGAGTTTTTGCTCGCGCCTCGATGATCTCCCCGATGCTGGCATAGGCAGAGTCCGGGCGCCTGAACATTTCCATGTCCTTTGAAGCCGCGATGCCCCAGTTGGTCCGGATCGCACCCGGTTGCACCGTAAATACCCTG
>CAILXE010000048.1 GCA_903838095.1 uncultured Chlorobiaceae bacterium | reverse complement strand
CCCCAGCCAAGAAAAAGCAGCGACATATAGACTGCGTGTGGTCCAAGCGCATCTTTGTAGCTCTTTGCACTTGTTCCGCTGAACACAAGATCACCAAACTTGCCAAGAAACCTGAAGTCACGGAAATTGCCTGTGCGACCAGTAAACGGATTGGTAAGATTGTGCGTCCAATGGCGCCATCCGCCAAAAAGAAGGACGGAACCTGACAAGAAGTGGAACAGAGCCCAACCAAGAAGCTTTGATGCTGCAAACTCAAGATCCTCGGTTTTTGTGCTGTAGGTATCAATACCCAGTGAAACCATTCTTGGCTTGATGGTTAAATAAAACCAGTTGTCATGAAAGCCGGGAACGCCCCAGGGAAAAACCTGAATGCCTGAGATATAGTAGATCGCCATAAGAAAACCAAGCACACCGAGCAACGCAAGGTGAGCACCGACAACCTGTTCATCATCAACTTTTTCAGTATCAAAAATCTGATACCACTTCGTTGAGCGGGTTTCCGTTCTCTGAAACAGAAATCTTCTCATTTTCGCAGCATCATGCTCCTTGATGACAGAAGGGGCACCAGAGGCGCCATTGCCCTTGGGTGAAGGAGCGTTCCCCTTGGGAGGTGGGACGGTGCCCTTTGGCTTTACTCCTGCCGGATTCACTTGTTCAGCCATTGTATTCTCTCCTTTTTTTGTACATAATTCAGGTTGAAAAAACCGAAAAGAAAACTATTACGGCACAACTTGGGTACACAAAAAAACCAGCGGAAAAACCTGAACGCATTTAATTTGTGGACCGAAACAAAAAACTAATGTTCATCAAGTTGTACAATCTATAGAAAAACCATGTAAAAGTCAGATTGAAACAGGGTGATCTCCCATATAAACCACCCTATAGAGCACTTTTTAAAATAAGAAAAATTATTTAATAATAAATTAATTTACATCCGCATTAATCCGCTATTGTTTTATTATACAGCATGAAAGCACTGGCGGCAATCCAAAATCCGCCTTGTCTGTCAAGGGGAAAACATGCGCAAACCCTTCAATCCAGAATACTTTAAACACCATGAAGATCGCATTCAGCAAATTGTCGGGAGCAGGTAATGACTTTATTGTTATTGACAACAGAGAGCTTTCTGTCCATCTCAGCACGTCGCAGATCAGGGAGATGTGCACAAGAAGAACAGGAATTGGGGCTGATGGCCTTATTCTTATTGAGCCCTCGGCGGACTGCGCGTTCAGCATGAAGTATTATAACGCAGACGGGTTGCCTGGGTCAATGTGTGGAAACGGCGGAAGGTGCGCGGTCTACTTTGCCTATACCATTGGTATCACAGCTTCTTCCGCGAACGGCTTCACCTTTGAAGCCAACAGCAATCACTACCATGCATGGATTGTTGATCATGAAACCGTCAAACTTCAGATGCTTGAACCCAAAGAGTTCAGATATGACATAAACATTGACGGCATCGTGTGTCATTCTCTCAATACAGGCTCTCCACATGCTATTATATATAGAGATGATCTGGCAAATGTCAATGTAACGGAAATAGGACGCCCCATAAGGTACAGAACAGACTTTTTTCCCGATGGAACCAATGTTAACTTCGTTGAGATAACTTCTCCGGAATCTCTCTCTATCCGCACCTTTGAACGAGGAGTTGAGGATGAGACACTTGCCTGCGGTACTGGAGCGGTTGGTGCAGCCCTGATGAGCTACAGGCTTCATAAAATCAGTGCCACAACCGTTCTTGTAAAAGTAAGAAGCGGAGATGCCCTTAAGATCCAGTTTAGTGACAACATGAAAGAGGTTTTTCTGATCGGCCCGGCAAAAATCATTTACGAGGGTACCATGAGCCAAAGCCTTGAAGTCAACTGAAAGCGAGTGCATTCGCCAGCGCCCTCTGCAAAGAAGGCGTTCGTCATCGCCTGTCTGCAATCACCGGAGAGTGGTCCAGGGAAAAGAAATTTAATTTGGCTTCTATCTTTTTTCCCTGCCCACAACAAATCAGGCACACATTTCTGCGGCTCACACAACAGGAACTTTGTGCCGACCGGGATTTTGTTTATTTCCAAGTTTTAAATATACTTGGATAAATTTTGTTTTACAGGTAATGGTTTTCTGTAAAGAGGTGATATAAAGAAAGATTTAGTATAATCTGTTACTTGTGCGAAACTTCAAAACTCACTGTCCGGGTTAGTTCAGTTATATTTGGTGTAATATAAAATATATTTGCTCTGTTGCGTTGAGGCACATTTATCAGTAAAATATATGATGCCAAGATTGAGTGTATTATTGGTGCGTGAAATAATCGTAGCTTGATTCGTTGCAGGACATCTGATAGCTACCGAGACAAAGCCACTTTTACACTGTAAAAAGCTGGACTGAATTTTTTTAGCGCAGTAACTTCGGTTTTCCTCCCGCATAATTCTGCCGAAATCATGAAATCAAGTATTAGTGTTACTCTTATAGTGCTTATCAGCATAGGCATTGAGTTGGTGACTTTACCGTGCCATGCGGTCACAAAAAATTCGGATGTCGTTGCTGAAGAGATCAAGCCCCTAATGATTTCGATGGAATCATTCAGGGCAGACACTCTTGACCATCAAGCCACGCTGAAACTTGTTACTTCCTGCCTGGAAGCAGGTCAGTACCAGAATGCTGAAGAGGTGGCCGACAAACTTTTGGTATCGTATCCTGATGATGAAGAGATACTGAGGAAAGCTGTTTGGGCGTTTGAAGGAGCTGGACATCCCAAAAAGTCCCTTCCTTTATATACCAAGTTACTCCTGCTTCATCCGAATGATACTTTTTTAGCTATCGGGGCGGCAAGAGTCTATTCCTGGACTGGAAACTTTGCTTATTCCCTGCAACTGTACGCCAAAGCAATCAAGTCGGGCATTAATAGTGGCCCGGGCATTTCCCCGGACGTCATCATGGGCGAATATGCAAATGTGCTTTACTGGGATAAACAGTATGCAAGTGCTTTGTTGAATTACCGTCCACTTGCCAAAAAAGGAGTATTGCAGAAGCAGCAGATTATCAATTTTGCTCATACGCTGATCGCTATGAAAGAAAATGATGCCGCAGAAGAGCAGATCAATGCTCTTGCATTACTCTATCCCGATGATAATGATGTTCTTCAGGCAACTGCCGATCTCTCTTTTGCCCTTAACAGGTATGAAAGGGCTTCAGCACTTTACCGCGAAATGATCGCCAAAAATCCAGATAATCCGCTCTTTTACAATAAGCTTGCTGATGTAGAAGTGGCCAAAAAAAATTATGCCGGCGCTCTTAAAATCAGTAATGAGACCCTCCAGCGCTTTCCTGACAACAAGCCTGCGATGTTGATGATTGCAAGGGTTTCAAGCTGGCAGAAAGATTATCCGACCTCTCTTGCATTTTATGACAAGCTTATTGCGTCAGGGGAATCAGCCAGTAACAATGCCAGGGAAAAAGCCAGAGTGCTGGGATGGATAAACGAGTATGACAGAGCTCTTGCCGTTTATCAGGAGGCCCTGCGGAAAAACCCTCAGGACCAGGCGCTCAAGGCTGAAGCCGATGCTAAAACCGCTTATTACCATAACGCATCTCGTTCGGCAGTCAAGGCATACAAGACATGGCTCAAGTATGAACCAGATCAACCTGACGCTTTGTCGGATCTTGGACAGATCTACATGCAATATGGCCAGTGGGAACATGCATCAAACACCTATGATTCGCTGCTGGCAAAAATACCTGATTTGCGGTCAGCAATAGTTGGAAAAGAAAAAGCAGAGATCAGCTCTTCGATGATACTTCTCCGAAGTGGAACAGAATACTCCAGCGTCAAAAGTGACTGGAATAAGATCAACGTCACCTATACGGATTTTTATACGTCACTTTCTGCTCCGTTTGAGAATAATCTGTCAGCTTATCTGGCTATTGACAATAAATCTTATCATTTTGAAGAAAACTCTGTCACCCAGAAAAGTATTACCACTGGTCTTGAATACACCAACCTCCCTGATATTTCATTGCGTTCTGCTTATGGATTTCATCAGACCTCCGGAAATAACAGTAATACTGGTTTCCTTGAAGCCGAGAGCGTGCCTGTAGATAATGTTCATCTCGCACTTTCATTCCACCATGAAGATGTGAATGATAATTTTGATACATTTCAAAACAAACTGAACCGAAACAGATGGCAGGGTCGTGTTGTTTACGATGGCTATCGCTTCTGGAATGCAGGAATTGACTATAATTCAGCAAACTATTCTGATAACAGGAACAGCAAAACTGTTGGCGTTGATGTTACTGCTCATTTACTCAATACATCCCAACTCCTGAACCTTTCATACCGTTTGCAGAATTATTCGTTCAGCGAAAGTGAACCCGAGACTTACTATTGGACACCCTCTTCGTTCACAACCCATTCGTTAGGCCTCGAATGGCGTCATTACCTCAATGAAGAGCGTACTCCAGGAACAAATGATATTTATTATTCAACGACTTATAAAATATCACTTGAACCCGATGGCAATATGGCCCACACCATTCATGCCGGGTTAAATAGTGACTGGAATGCCAGGTTTTCCACTTTAATTGAATGCCAGTATGTCTGGGCAACAAAATATTTTTATCAGAACAAACTTCTGAAAGCTGACATTCAATGGTTTTTTTAAGTGAAATTGACTTAGCTCAATCTTAAGGGAACCTCTAAAAAGTCTTTTT
>CAILXE010000047.1 GCA_903838095.1 uncultured Chlorobiaceae bacterium | reverse complement strand
TCCTGCTCCTGAAGAATTTCCTTTATTTCACGAAGTTTGGGCAGTTCTTTTAATGATGAAAGATGAAAAAGATCAAGAAAGTCCGTCGTGGTTCCGTATTGAAGTGGTTTACCGGGAGAATCCGCCCTTCCGCGAACCTCAATGAACCCGCGATGCAGCAACCTGTCGAGAGCGTAATCAGGGCTGACACCCCGAATCTGCTGAATCTCCCCCCGGGTAACGGGCTGATGATAGGCAATAACAGCAAGAACTTCAAGGTGAGACTGGGAAAGCCTTTTGCGGATTATCGGAGCAAAAAGTTTTTTGAGAATCGGACTGAATTCCGGCCTGGCAAGAAAACGATAACCCCCGGCAATACGGTGAACCTGAAATGTTCTTCCAGTTTCAGCATATTCCTGGTTAAGACGCTCAATAATGGCATGTAATTCGCCAGAATCAAGTTCAATGCCGGTAATATTCCTGATCATCTGGAGTGTCACAGCCTCTTCAGAAGCAAAAATGAGTGCCTCAATCTCTTGCTTCAACTGTAGGTCATGCTTCTGCACGTGGTGCCTGTTCTGTTCTATTTTTTCCGGGCTGTTGAAAAATTGTGATCCAGACTCATGCCTTCCTCAAAATTATACCACAGCTCCTGACAGGGGAAATTGCATTCGTAGAGTGCTTTTCCGATAACCACTGAATCCACTCCGAACGGCTTGAGTTCATTGAGTTTTTTCATATCCTGGGCATTGGTTACGCCACCTGAGGCGGTAATTTTCATTCCAGCCTTTTCGGCAAACAGTTTGGTGCTCTCATAACCAAATCCCTGCATCATGCCATCACGGGTAATATCGGTATAAATCACCCGCTCTATCCCCATGTTTTTCATCTGCAAGGCCAATTCATAATCTTTCAGATTGCTGCTTTCGAGCCACCCTTTAATCTTCGGAACTCCATGTTCGGCATCAATGCCTACAACAACCTGTGAAGGCCTGTATATCTTCAGAAGTTCTTCGACCAGCAAAGGATTTGTAACCGCCGCTGAGCCTATAACAACGCGGGCGACACCGATATCAAGGTACCTTTTGACTGCATCAACAGAACGAATGCCTCCGCCGACCTGAACAGGAATATCAAGGTTAACGACAATTTCTTTTATTTTTTCAAAATTCACCATCTCGCCGGTCAGGGCGGCATCAAGATCAACAATATGAAGCATCTTGGCATTCTGCTTGCGCCAAATAATGGCCATATCGTTGGGATTGTCGAGATATATTTTTTTCTGGCTGAAATCACCACGGGTGAGTCTGACGCACTTCCCGTCCTTAATGTCTATCGCTGGAATTATCAACATAACAAAAACACGTTTTTAGCACCCGGCAAAGTTCTTGAGCACCTGTAAGCCCGCATCAGAACTTTTTTCAGGATGAAACTGAACCGCAAAAATACCATTTTTTTCAATGGCTGAACAAAAGTTTTTTCCCGCAAACCAGGTCGTAGCCGCCTCAGCATCAACAGCCTCAAGCTCACAGTAATAAGAGTGTACAAAATAAAAAAAAGAGTGGTCGGCAATACCCTTGAAAAGGATACTCTCTTTCTTCTGATCGACTGAGTTCCACCCTATCTGGGGAATCTTGTCGGTATCACTGATGAAATGACGAACCTTGCCGGGAATCAGATTCATTCCCTTCCAGGCGCCCATCTCTTCACTGTCTGTCAACAGCAACTGCATGCCGAGACAAATACCAAGCAGTTGACCTCCTTTATCGACATGCTCAAGCACTGCTTCGGTAAAACCGGAAGCGTTGAGAGACTCTATTGCCTGCCCAAAAGCTCCGACTCCAGGCAGAATAACCTTGCTGTAACCTGAAAGCTTGCAAGGATCACTGCTGACGATAGCCTTGATACCAAGATATTCAAATGCCTTGAGCACAGAACGAAGATTTCCTGCACCATAATCAGCAATAAAAACCATAAGACCCTTATAAGTATAAAAAATCAAACGCGAAACACATCGAAACCAGCACCCTGTTTATTTTTGACTGATTTTTATATTGACTTTTTATTGTTTATTATAGTGACTTTTTCACCTTACCTGTCTAATACCCTCCGGGGCTCCATTATCATACGAAATCGAAGAACCAATGTATAAAATTGTTTCTGCAATATTTTTAGCTGAAAATATCAAAAAAATTGAAATTGAGGCTCCTCGTATTGCCAAAAAAAGAAATGCCGGTCAGTTTGTTATGATCAGGGTGGGTGAGAGTGGTGAAAGAGTTCCATTAACGATTGCCGACTCTGACCCTGAAAAAGGCACCATCACCATTATTGTTCAGGGTATGGGTAAAACGACGAGGGAGTTGAACAGCAAAGAGGCGGGCGACATGATCAGCGATATCGTCGGACCACTTGGAGCGCCATCACATATCGAAAAATTCGGTACTGCTGTCAGCATAGGCGGTGGCGTGGGGACGGCAATTGCCTATCCTACGGCTGTCGCCCTGAAAAAGGCAGGTAATTATGTCATTACCATTAACGGAGCCAGGTCGAAAGATCTTGTGATCCTTGAAAAAGAGATGAAAGAGGTCAGTGATGAGGCCTATATTACGACCGATGATGGCTCCTGGGGCTTTCACGGTTTTGTCACCCAGAAGCTGCAGGAGCTGATTGATTCAGGAAAAACCATCGATTATGTGCTTGCTATCGGGCCTATTCCTATGATGAGAGCCATCGCCGAGGTAACCCGCCCGTACCATATAAAAACGGTGGTCAGCCTTAATCCGATTATGGTTGATGGTACCGGCATGTGCGGCGGCTGCAGGGTAACGGTAGACAATCAGACCAAATTCGCCTGTGTTGATGGGCCGGAATTTGATGCCCACCTTGTTGACTTTAAAAATCTGTCTGACCGGAACAAGCTTTATCTGCTTGAAGAAAAGCAGTCTTCTGACGCCCATGTCCACGTGTGCAAACTGAATAAAACAGTATAAGCCGATCCAGGCACTGTCACTTTGTCAAATAATGAAAGTCATACCTCTTTGCTATTGCCGGGTATGGCTTTTTTCTGATAACCCAACTCTCTTTTTTTAAAGAAAGATTATTATGGACGCACAACATATCACGACAAAAGAACGCCTTGCCATTCCGCGCCAGGTAATGCCTGCACAGCTTCCGGAAGTTCGTATCCATAATTTTAATGAAGTGCATCTCGGATACACTCCTGAACTGGCCCAGAAAGAGGCGATGCGATGTATTCAGTGTAAAGATCCTGTCTGCATCAAAGGATGCCCGGTTAATATCAAGATAGACCAGTTCATCAAGATGATTGCCGAGGGAAATTTTCTTGGGGCTGCAAAAAAAATCAAGGAGGACAACGTGTTGCCTGCAATTTGTGGCAGGGTCTGTCCGCAGGAAGATCAGTGCGAGAAAATGTGCATTCTCACCAAAAAACATGAATCGGTTGCCATCGGCAACCTGGAACGGTTTGCTGGTGATTACGAGCGTGAAAGCGGAAATGTGGAACTCCCGGAAGTAAAGCCGTTAACCGGCAAAAAAGTTGCCGTTATCGGCAGTGGACCTGCAGGACTGAGTTGCGCAAATGACCTGATTCAACTGGGCCATGCGGTTACGGTGTTTGAGGCGCTGCATGAGCTGGGCGGCGTGCTTGTCTACGGCATCCCGGAATTCCGCCTTCCTAAAACAATTGTGAAAGGAGAAATCGAAGGGCTGAAACAACTTGGTGTTGAGTTTGTCACGAATGCGGTGGCCGGTCGATCAATAACTGTGGACGAACTCCTGAATGAAGAGCATTTTGATGCGGTATTTATTGGTGTCGGTGCCGGTTTGCCATGGTTCATGGGCATTCCTGGAGAAAATTTGCTCGGGGTTTATTCCGCCAATGAATTCCTGACAAGGGTAAACCTGATGAAGTCATATCAGTTCCCTGCAAATGATACTCCTGTATTCAACTGCAAGGGGAAGAACGTCGCTGTGTTCGGTGGCGGCAATACCGCTTTGGATGCCGTCCGCACGGCAAAAAGACTGGGTGCAGAACACGCCTATATCGTTTATCGCCGCTCTGAAGCTGAAATGCCTGCCCGTCTTGAGGAGCTTCATCACGCACAAAAAGAGGGCATTGAATTTATGCTGCTGATGAATCCTGTCGAGTTTATCGGTAATGATCAGCAGTGGCTTACCGGAGTCAAGTGCATCAGAATGGAACTGGGTGAACCGGACGACTCAGGACGACGTAAACCGGTGCCGATACCAGACTCGGAATTTATCCTGCCAATCGACATGGCAATTATTTCGATCGGCAATGGCTCCAATCCGCTCATCAAACAGACAACTCCGGATATTGAGGTCAGCAGACGTGATACCATTGTGGTCGATATCAACACGATGGCCACATCAAAAGAGAATGTTTATGCTGGCGGAGATATTGTCACCGGCGGAGCAACAGTTATTCTTGCCATGGGCGCAGGACGCACTGCCGCAGCCTCTATTCATGAAAAACTGATTGGAAAATAAGGCTGCTGCCACAAGGGCCATGTACTTTACTGGCCCTGTTTTTCACCAACCGGACATCAACGAATGAGCGAGCTTTACCGATTTGGCGTCTCCCTTGAAAAAACACTTATTGAGGCTTTTGACCGCCATATTGAAACACAATGCTACAAAAGCCGCTCGGAAGCGATACGGGATCTCATTCGTGAAGAGCTCATAAGAAAAGAGTGGACTGAAGGTGGCACTGTTGCAGGAGCGATCGTCATGACGTATGACCATCACAAGCGCGAGTTAGTCAACCTGCTCCTTGATATCCAGCATGACTTCCAGGAGACCATTATTTCAACCCAGCATGTCCATCTGGATCATCACCACTGTCTTGAAATCATTGCCGTTAAAGGCAGCTCATCCAGCGTTGAAAAACTTGCAACAACCCTCAAGGTTCAGGTAGGCGTCAAGCATCTCAGCCTGAGCATCTCTTCCGCTGCTGAAGGTACTGCATAGGCAAGCATTTTCCGGAGCAAAAGTGCTGTTTGAAAATTAGTGGCACGATTATTATTTTAGTGTCATGGCAGGTATCTGATGACCACAGCAACTCTCCAATCACCTTTGATCATGCTGAAAAAAATTGCAGCTCTCCTCGTCTCTCTTCTTTTTTTCTGCAACGCCGACGCTGCTCATCCGCTCATTACCGATGATACAGGGACTCAGGGAAAAGGGAAATTCCAGATTGAAATCAACAGTGCATTTTCAACTGACAAGATTAATGAGGGTGGAATAAGTACCAAAACGAGTGCAAGCGAAATGGCCGCCGCGCTCTCCTTTGGAATGACAGACACAATCGACCTGGTGTTGGGGATACCCTGGCAATCATACACCATCTCGCAAGAGAATATGGCCAAAGTAAATGAGCATGGTTTCTGCGATATGAGTATTGAAATCAAATGGAGATTGTTTGATCCTGAAGAGAACGGGCTAAGCCTTGCCCTGAAGCCAGGCCTTTCGATTCCTTCAGGGAGCGAGGAAAAAGGGCTCGGCAACGGCGCCATTTCAGAAGGATTGACGGCAATCGCAACCCATAAAGGAAAGCTGGGAGCCTTGCACGCCAATCTCGGTTACACACACCTGGAATACAGGATGGAAGAAAATATAAATGCGGCACGGAACAATGTCTGGCATGCATCTCTGGCTGGAGAGCTCAACCTGACGGAAAAGCTCCGCTCCGTCGCGAACATCGGTATAGAGACCAATAAAGAGAAGGCCTCTGACACCAACCCGGCATTTCTTCTGGGTGGATTGATTTACTCCGCTTATGAGAACTTCGATCTTGATGTCGGAGTCAAGGCGGGACTCAACAAGAGTGAAACCGATACTGTCCTGCTCGCTGGACTTGCCGCACGATTTTAATGCCCTTGTCGGGATGAGTTAGGGTGAATGTAGCCGCTAACACAATTATTTTTTTCATGGCACGTATCTGTTGCCACACGAGCATTTGAGGGAGAGCTGTTATGCACATGGCAGACGCACTATTGTCAACGGTTGTCGGCGGAACATTCTGGGTGGTCAGCGGCATGTTCATCGGCTACTCCGCAAAAAAGATTACTGAAGAGAATGATCCCGTCAAAACACCTCTCATGGGTGTTCTTGGAGCTTTTGTCTTTGCCGCACAGATGATCAACTTCACTATTCCCGGAACCGGTTCAAGTGGACACCTGGGGGGAGGAGTGCTGCTGACAGTGCTGCTCGGCCCATACCGGGCATTTATAACACTTGCCTCAGTGCTCATTATTCAGTGCCTGTTTTTTGCTGACGGCGGAGTGCTGGCTTTGGGCTGCAATATCTTTAACCTTGCATTTTTTCCGGCATTTATTGCTTACCCGTTTATCTATCGTTTTTTTGCCGGAACAACACCGTCTCCTCGAAAACTTGCTGCGGGCAGCATCACCGCCGCCGCTGCCGCTCTGCTGATGGGTTCATTGTCAGTCATCCTGCAAATCGTGCTTTCAGGCATAAGCGAACTGCCATTCAGCATCTTTGCACTTTTTATGCTGCCGATTCATCTGGCTATCGGAATGATAGAAGGGGTGGTTACCTGGGCGATTCTTTCATTTTTATTGAAAACCGCCCCTCACCTGTTAACAGGAAAACCTCTGTCAGCCCCTCCTCGTTTCATTTTTGCCGCTTTTACGATTGCTGCCCTGATGGTTGGCGGTATCGGCTCATGGTTCGCCTCCCCGCATCCTGACGGGCTTGAATGGTCAATGACTAAAGTAACGGGCAGCGATGAACTTCACAGAATCAGTGACCCTGTCCATGAGATACTTGCTTCGCTTCAGAACAGGATTGCATTTTTTCCCGATTACGGCTTCAAAACCACCACACAACCAGCCGTTATTGCCGATTCTCCAGTCAATGTCGGGACAACTGTTTCTGGTATCGTCGGCGCTCTTTCGGTGCTTGTTGCCGCAGGAATCACCGGGGTGGTACTTGGTAAAAAACAATCGCAACCAAAAAGCCAGGAATAAAGCATGCCTGCACCATTGAGCATTGAAAGGAACGGTTGCGCCACAACTCTTATGCTGGGAAGCGACCGGTCTGCACTGATTATTACAACTTTTTTTCTTTTCTCTGTTCTTTCCATTCCGAAATTCAATCTTTCTGCCGTGCTTGTTTTTGGCGCCTTTCCCGCTTTTCTCATCGGAATGGCAAATATTTCGGCAGGTGTCATCATAAAGCGGCTAGCACAGCTCTCGCCATTTGTTTTGCTTATGGCCGCAGGAAACCTCTCTCTCGACAGAACACCGATGTTCGCTCTCCCGGGATTAACCATAACCGGCGGAATGATGTCAGGAATAGTCATTATTGCAAAAACCATGGTCTCCGTCGCCGGCATGCTTTCGGTCACACTCTGCATTCCGTTTTACAGAATCTGTCGCGCCCTTGAAGCGCTGCATGTGCCCGGGGTGCTGATGACACAGTTGATGCTTCTTGAGCGTTATCGATCAGTCCTGCATGAAGAGGCCCTCTCAATGCAGAAGGCAAGGGATACTCGTTCATTCGGCAAAAAGGGTAAAGAGCTTTTCCGAACAGCCTCACTGATCGGGTCGTTGCTGTTGAGAACAACAAGTCGTGCTGAAAAGATTTACCGCAGCATGAATGCACGGGGATTTCAGATGCAGATAAAAGGCAGCCCTGCCCAAAAAATTGCCTCCGGAGAATGGTTGACAATTGGCCTCTGGATGCTGCTCTTTCTTGCTCTTCGACTGATTTTTTAATGAGTACCGGCATCATGATCCGCATTGAAGGGCTCAGCTTTTCCTATCCTGACGGCACAAAGGCCCTTGACGATATAAGCCTTGCCATCGCTGAAGGAAGCTCCACTGGTATTGTCGGAGCAAATGGTGCCGGGAAATCGACACTGGTCAATCATCTGAATGGCTATTACCTTCCTCAGGCAGGACGCATATCAATTGGCAATACTCTCGTGAACAAAAAGAGTCTGGATCAGATCCATAAACTGGTCGGGCTGCTTTTTCAAAACCCGGATGACCAGCTTTTTACGGCACGACTCTATGATGATATTGCCTTTGGCCCGGAAAATTTCGGCATGAACAAAGCTGCTATAACAACCCGGGTTGAGGAGGTTCTCCGTGAACTTGACCTTTGGGAACTCCGCGACAAGGCTCCCTCACACCTTTCGCAGGGAGAAAAAAGGTTTGCCGCACTGGCGACAATTCTGGTCATGAACCCTGAAGTGATTGTCATGGATGAGCCCACCTCAGATCTTGACCCGAGCAATCGCAGAAAACTGATTAACCGGGTCAACGGATTCAATAAAACAACAATAACAGTCTCGCACGATCTCGACTTTATCTGGGATACCTGCCAGAGAGTATGTATCATGAACAAGGGCCGTATTGCTGCTGACGGTACGGCAAAAGAAATTCTCGGCAACAGAGAGCTTCTTGAAGCCAATCACCTTGAGCTTCCCCTTCGCCTCCAGGGATAAAACACCTATCCCTTTATTCTTGACGTCAGCTCGTCAGCCATTTTTTTATCCACAAGTTTGACGGTAATCTCAGCAATATCACGATCAGCATTGACGTGGAAAACCACCACCTCAAAAACATCAGTTATGCGCACAATCGCCGTCAGATCACTGATATATGTGCTGATGCCAAGAAAGCTCAGGGGAAGCAGACATTTTACATGAAAGGGATTACTGAGAAAAATCCCGTAAGGCTGTACCTTGAGGACGCTGCCGGTAAAAGTCTGCCCGATATCGGGAAGAGGAAGCGAAAAGTCCTGATCGACTCCCGCCGCCACCCCATCTGAACGCATGGGCTCTATCGATCTGACTTGTTCGATACGCTCTTTGAGAAGGGCAAGATCATGATAGGCTATACCTGGTTCTTCGAGCAGCTCCCTTGCGCTGAGTCCCTGGGTAGAATAAACAATAACATCTTTTCCCTTCTTTTTTAACGCCCGCAGCAAAGGAATAAAGTCGCTGTCTCCACTGAACAAAATAAAAGCATCGTACTGTTCGGCTCCGCTCAGAGCATCAACGACAAGTTCAACATCAAGAT
>CAILXE010000046.1 GCA_903838095.1 uncultured Chlorobiaceae bacterium | reverse complement strand
TTCGATATGTTGCCCCTCATTGACCGCAGCAATACAACCCACAACCGTTACTGAATCACGTTCACCTGTTCTGACAAGACGGAGCACCGAAAAGCCGGAGGATTCGCTGAAAAAGGTCACCTTCTCAATGACGCCGGTAATGCGCTCCTGACCGGGCAAGAGGGTGGGGATTTCAGTCATTCATGAACCTTTTTGGTTTACCTGAAAATATCAAAGCGTCTTTGGAACTTAACCTAAACATCGGAAAGTTCAAGGCTCCAGAAAGATGATCACGTCAGAAATAACAATCAGCAAAATTCAGCATTTTCAGTTGAAGGGAAGCTGTCGTCGATGCCATCAGCGGTTAATGTTATGAAAGAACTGCCATAGATTGTAAATTGACTTTTTAACAAAAAATTACTCATCCCGTTAATGAAAGCTGCGCTAATCCCATCTCCTGCACATCAGGTTGTCTCAAAACCATTGCTGAAATGGGCAGGTGGGAAAACCCAGCTTTTAGGCGAAATCATCCCCAAAATCCCGCAAAACTATTCCAGATACATTGAACCATTTTTTGGTGGCGGAGCGGTGTTCTTTTCGCTTCGCCCTGAAAAAGCGATTATTGCCGATAACAACCCTGAGCTTATCAACCTCTACCTAACCGTCGCTTATGATGTTGATGGTGTTATAACGCAACTTCGCCACTATGAAAATACTGAGGAGTTTTTTTACGCTGTCCGAGCCCAGGATTGGACAAAGCTCTCTTGCACAGAAGCATCAGCACGCACCATCTTTCTGAACAAAACCTGTTATAACGGTCTTTATCGTGTCAATAAATCCGGCGGTTTCAATGTGCCTTTCGGCGGATACAAGAATCCTAAAATTACCGATGAAGTCTCTCTTTATGCTGCATCAGCGCTTTTGAGGAAGAGCACCATTATATGCGGTGATTACAAAACCGTCTTGCAGGAAAATGCCCGACCAAGAGACTTTATTTTTCTTGACCCCCCTTATCTGCCCATCTCTGAGTACTCTGACTTCAAGCGATACACCAAAGAGCAGTTTTATGAAGAAGACCATATCGAGTTGGCCGCTGAGGTGAAACGGCTGCATGAGCTGGGTTGCCATGTGCTGCTCACCAACTCAAACCATCCACTGGTCAACGAGCAGTACGAAATGTTTCCCATGGAAGTGGTGCAGACAAAACGGTACATCTCCTGCAATGGCAAGGGACGCATAATTTCAGTCTAAAGAGATTTATTGAAACATGTATCTTTGTATGGATATTGGAAGTGCTGGTCATTATAAAAGCAATGCGCAGAGAGTTCGTTTTCTCTCAGAAAGTTGGGCAGATTCAAATGTTCATTGTCCGGGATGTGGTGGAGAATTAAAAAAATATGCGAACAACACTCCTGTCGCTGATTTTTGTTGTTCAATCTGCTCAGAAGATTTTGAACTCAAATCGACATCCGGAAAAATAGACAAAACAATTCCTGATGGAGCCTACGGCTCAATGATTGAGCGATTATCTTCACAGAGTAACCCGAATTTACTTTTGCTTCAGTATGATGCTGAGAATTGGTCAGTCAAAAACCTTTCGGCAATACCAAAGTACTACTTTACGCCTGATATCATTCAAAAACGTCCGCCCTTATCAGCAACAGCCAGAAGAGCCGGTTGGGTTGGTTGTAATATTTTGGTAGGAAAGATACCAATAGCAGGGAAAATTAAAATTGTCTCCAATCGGATTATTGAACCTACTGAAAAGGTTCTGACCGCTTGGAAAAAAACAAGTTTTCTTAAAGAAGTAAAAAGTAGTGTTGCTAAAGGTTGGATACTTCAAACCATGCAATGTATTGATCATATAGGCAAACGCGAATTTGAGTTAAACGATATTTACCAGTTTGAAAATTCACTTCGTGCTATTTACCCAAAAAATAATCACATTAAAGAAAAATTACGGCAACAATTGCAATTTCTTCGAAATCAAGGATACCTTAGATTTATTGGTAGGGGTGTATATGAACTTCCATAATCAAAATTCAATAACAAATGGTTTATGGTGTCTTGGCACAATAGATGTTCGCAATCCTTACGCGTTAGCAAGTGCTATGCAGATTGTGCTCTCCTTGAGAGCAAAGGGAATTCATCAGTACTTTGATAAACAAAATTCTATGCTTTTTGGTAAGGCACTAATTGAACATGGAATTGTCGAGCTTGGCACTGATGAAACATACAGCGTCGGGCGTAAATGGCGCTCGGCCCTTAACAAGCTTGGCTTTCTTTATCCTGAAATACCTTTAGCCGCAGGTGTTCCTCAAAGTGAAATCGGCCTCATTGATATGATTACCCCAAATGGTTGGCGGCTTATCCATGCAGACACCGTCCCCGCCATGCAGGAGTGCTTTTTGCGTTCGTTGGCCGCACATTACATCCCTTCGGCATTGGAGCAAAAATACCACTTCCCGGTTTTCTCCCCACTTCGGCACACCCTGGCCATCATGCTGGCGCTGGAGACGAGTACCGGTCAAAGTCGCATCAACTTCATAGAAATGGCGCTCGTCGTACAACTGACCAACAGCGACGACACCATTGACAGCATTGTTACACGGGTACTGGCATTACAGGAACGACGAATGGAGGCGACAAACAAGCGGCAATTCGACAGGCAGGAGAGAGAGGCCGCCGCTGAACTGCACAACTATAAAGCGCCCACATTCAATGACTATGCCGACACCAATCTGCGCTATCTCAAAGCGACCGGACTTGTCCAAAGTAAGGGACGAGGAGTTTCTCTGGTCCAGGAAAAACATGTTTTTATTGAGGCGTTGGTCAGGGATCGCACAATCCCTGATTCTGGAAGATCCTACTTTATAACCTTATGCAAAGGCGCAACATTACCTACCGACAATCAGGATTCAGCATTGATCGTGCTGGATGATCTTCTGCAACAGCTTAAAAGACGCGGGATTGCATTCGATACAACCGGAAAACCAACCACTACCCCGGCTGATATTGCCATCATTCGGCACCAGATTGAATCGATAATTGCAAAGCTGAATGAAGAGGAGTACGCAACACGACAGGCACTTGAATGGCAAGAAATTGCGTTGTACATGGAACTTCTCGCCATGAATCGCCGAGGCAAGAAAACGTTGGCAAACGGAGAGGAGATCGAGATACCACAATCAGAGGCTCCCGCATATTTTGAATGGATTTTATGGAGAGCTTTTCTTGCCATCAACAGCCTCAACAACAAACCCTACGATGCGAGGCGCTTTAACATCGACCAGGATTTTTTACCCGTTGGCACTGCGCCCGGCAATGGCCCCGACCTGATCTTTGAGTTTCATGACTTCATTGTGGTGGTCGAGGTGACTTTAACCGACAACTCAAGACAGGAGGCCGCCGAAGGCGAACCTGTACGTCGGCATATTGCAGAGATTGCCATGCAATCGACCAAACCTGTTTACGGGCTCTTTATCGCAAATCGGATAGATTCGAATACTGCGGAGACATTTCGTATCGGCAGTTGGTTTACTCGAACCGATGACAAAATGCGGCTGGATATTATTCCGGTGACACTACTCCAATTCAAAAGCTTTTTTGAGGCACTCTTCAAATCAGGCCACATTGATGTCGGCTTGATTCGTGAATTACTCGACCTCTGCGGAGAATCTCGACAGCAGCACGAAGCTCCTGCATGGAAATGCAAAATAGAGGAGACGATCGCTCATAAGATTGCGGTCTTGCTATGACTGACAGACATGCGAGATTCACAAAAGAAATCAAACGACAACAGGATTAATGTCAAAAAAATACTTGGCACTCGATTCCCTTACCTTTCGCCTCACGCCGTTTTATAATTTCCTCAGCCGTGAAATGAACAACCATCCCTGACTCGCACAGCAACTCGCGAAACAGCTATATCAGCAAAGTAAAGCAAAATAAACCAAATTTTGACCACATATCCCTGAGTTTTCTAGGCCGGGATGCGTTGCAGATAAGTCAAGCATGAGAGCGTTGTTTCAAACACAAAGCTCCCACCATTCGATGCACAATCATCAATCTCCTTGCTTTAGCCAGCCAAAATAAGTATCTACATTGTATCAATAAAATGGAGGACATATATGCTGACAAAGGTTCAAAAATGGGGTAACAGTCTGGCATTGAGAATACCAAAAACCTATGCACTTGAGGCTAAGCTGGAAAACGACTCTGATGTGGATATCTCTTTGATCGAGGGACAACTTGTTATCCGTCCAATTGTCATCGTCAAACAAGATCTCGCTCACCTGCTTTCAGGCATCACTGAAGCTAATTTGCATAACGAATGCGATACAGGTGAGGCTGTCGGCAACGAAAACTGGTGATCTTTATGGCTTACACTCCCGATCGTGGTGATATGGTATGGATTGCATTTAATCCACAAGCTGGACATGAACAGGCTGGACGTCGCCCTGCGCTGGTGATCTCTCCGGCTGCATACAACTCCAAAGTTGGTTTGGCGCTTCTTTGCCCCATTACCACACGGATTAAAGGATATCCTTTTGAAGTGCAACTTCCTGAAGGGTTTAAGATCAATGGAGCGGTGTTATCTGACCAGATAAAAAGTCTTGACTGGAAGGTCAGGCAAGCTGAGTTTATTTGCAAGTTACCAACTGCAGCGCTTGATGAAGTGCGGCAAAAGCTCAATGCTTTATTGTGTTTATAGAACAATTTTGCCCTTTTTATGACCAGCCTTCTATCCAGGCACCAGCTCCCCCCATCCTGCAATAACTCTCCCAAACTCTTCCTGGAATGCCGGTCGGCGTATGTTATCACCCTTCACCTTGCCAGCAAACGATTTCCATCTGGCTTCATCCTTGATGACATCAACCATCATAGAGCGAACTTTAACCATAACTCCAGCTTGCCTGGAATACTCCTTGCGTGGAGCATTACTGTTCAGATTACCGAGGCCGGATTTATAGTAAGAGAGAATCTGTTCTGGAAAACGCTGTTCGAGTTGTTTCGCTGCCTGGAGTTCAACGCTTGATTCACTGGAATAGCCTGGGTAGTTGCTCTTGAGCAAAATTGCCAAAGCCTCTTCGTATTCCTCACGCTGCAAACGAATCTTGAGACGTTCGGAGAGCCAAGATGTATCGAGACGTGCAACTATTTTTGGTTCAAAAAGCGTCCACTCTTCAGGGGTGCACATCTTTTGAAAGGTGTTGTAGGTTGCCAGAGAAAGATGATCGGCGGCCAGCTCGAACTGGAGAGATATATATTGTTCCCGGTTGCCATCCTCAAGGGCTCGATCAGAGAGAAATGTTCGAAGTCCGTCCATTCGCCCCTCACCTTTCTTCATCCCTTCGGCAGCAACAGAGAGAGCTTCCTTGCGACGGCCTTCATCCCAGTAGAAGGTGGCCAGATCATGGTAATCGGCGCCGTATTTCAGTTTCTTGTGCCGCAATTCGAGGTATTTCGTACGATCACCTATTTTGCGATAAATCTCGCGCGCATGATTCATTGGCCAATCCTTGTGGAGAGCTTCCAGCTCCAACGCCAGATTGCGCCAGTCGTCATCACTGCAACAAGTAGCATAAGCCAGTTCATAGAGAGAATCATCCATGCCTGCATTGCCGCTCTCTATGAATGGCAGCACTTCGTCAAGAAGTTTCCGACGCGCCTCTTCTTCAACCTCTGACTCCTCCAGTATTTTCTGGATCTCCTGCATCCGTTCTGCGACATAATCCTCCTTGTCATAATCACCGCCACCATATTCGTCGAGTTCCTCCAGATCGGAATACAGTTCCCCCCAAAGGGCCAGGATGATCTCCCCTTCCGAGCGACTCTTCTGCACGGTGGTAAGAGTGATGTGTTTCTTGAGATAGTCAAAACATTCACGCCGAACATCAGGGCGAAATTTGGCAAGGTCTGCAATCATCTGGATCAGCAGCTTTGGTTTGGCAGCCTCGAGCAACTCAAGCAAGGGATCCGCAGGTATTATCTTTTTTGCCATCATAATTAATAAAAGACCCGGCAGCAGAGCTGATGGGTATGAGTTCAAGGAATTCATTCACAAAGCAAAGTATCGAGTATTATATCTTAAAGCCAAACATCAGAACGTTCAAACTTCCAGAAACACAATGTCATCCGGAAAATCACTCAACCTCAGGCCACCATCATCAGTAACAATAAACGTATTTTCAATACCAATCACCCCTTTCCCCGGAAGAACAAACTTTGGCTCAACGGCAATCACCTGACCTGCCTGCAATGGGGCTGTAAAGCCTTTGGCAAGCACAGGCAGTTCATCGAGTTCCAGGCCCACTCCATGTCCGACAAATTTTGCCTGTTCACCCGGCATACCCATAAAGCATGAGCCCAAGCCTGCCTTGTCGGCCATTGAGGCGGCGGCAAGAAAAAGCTCTTCGCTGATTGCACCTGGCTTCATGGCCTGACGCACCATCTCCTGTATATCGATTGCAACGTCAAACGCCCGTTGCAATTCAGTATCAAGCGTTCCGATGACAAACATGCGGGTCATGTCAGCAATGTACCCATTAAAGACCCCCGCGTAATCCAGAAGAATCGGTTCGTTCACACAAATCGTATCATAGGAGGCTCCATGCGGTGAAGCGCTTGAGAGGCCCTTGCCGGTTACCGGGCCATCAAAAAATCCGCCATTTGCCCCTCCTCCTGAAGAAACTGCCAGACCAAAAAAAAGTTCCTGATTAAACGCACGCATCCTTACATATCCCTCATGCCCTGCCTTGCGAAGACGATATTCCATTTCGGCAGAAAGATCAAGTTCTCGCATTCCGGCCTTTAAGAAATGCGGCACCTCGGCAAAAACCGTGGCAAGCCTGTCTGCACTCTTCCTGAGTTGCTCAAGCTCAAAGGGAGATTTGACGGATCTGAGTTCACGAATCATCATTGAGATATCCACAAAAGTTCGTCCGGGAAGCGCACGACTGTAGTAGGTGTGCTGCTGAACCGGAATGGCGTCAAAGGTCATCCCAATATTGATGTACTCCTCACTGAATACGGAGGTGAACTCCTTGCTTGAGGGAAAAGAACGGATATCAGCAATCGGACTCTCCTCCCTTGCCCGTGAAAGGCTTTTGCGCACCAGGAGCACTGGCTGACCATCTGCCGGAATCCAGAGAATGGCGTTCTGGCGGGTGCCGGTGAAATAGTAGATATCAATCGGCAGAACAAGAAGAGCCGCCTGCACACCCTTGTTCCTGAGCATTTCCTGCAAACGGAATACCCTCTGTTGTGATTCGTTTTCTGTCAGCATGGTTGGGTCCTGGATAAAATTCTTTCAGTTCCGGAAAATCATCAAATATACCGTTTCCCCCAGGCAGGCAAAAGAAATTTTGATGCTCTTATGTATATTGCCTTTAGTACTTGTGTAGCACTTGCGCTGATCAATACATCGCAAGGGATGGTCAAATCTCATGCAGACAACCATCGAAACATCACCATGAAAACGCTTGCCAGTTTTATTGCAGGAATACCCAAGGCGGAGCTGCACCTCCACCTTGAGGGAACTCTTGAGCCGGAGATGATGATTGCGACAGGAAAACGGAACGGAATATCGCTTCCCTGGCCTGACGCCACAGCCGCCCGCAAGGCCTATAATTTTAACAGCCTGCAGTCATTTCTCGATATCTATTATCAGGCAACTGCTGTCCTGATAACTGAAGAGGATTTTTACGATCTGACCATTGCCTACCTTAAAAAGGCAGCATCGCAGAATGTCCGGCATGTCGAACTCTTTTTTGACCCGCAGAGTCATACAGCAAGGGGTGTCGGGTTTGAAACGGTACTTTGCGGAATTGAACGTGCTTTTGTTGAGGCAAACAACTCCTTCAATATTTCGACCAAACTTATTATGTGCATCCTGCGCCATCTGAGTGAAAAGGAGGGCATGGAGGTACTGGAAAAAGCGCTGGCATGGAAACCGTGGATAGCCGGCATTGGACTTGATTCGTCAGAGCAGGGCAACCCTCCAAAAAAGTTCAGAATGCTTTTTGATCGGGCACATCAGGAGGGATTTTTCACGGTGGCCCATGCTGGAGAAGAAGGAGATGCCGCCTCAGTAAAGGAAGCTCTCGACACTCTGCATATCAGCCGTATTGATCATGGCGTGCACTGCATGGAAGATGAAAAGCTTGTCACTGAACTTGTCAACAAGCAGATTCCGCTGACCGTCTGTCCATTATCAAACGTCAGGCTGAAGGTCTTCAGAAACATGAGCGAACACAATCTTAAATTAATGCTGCAAAAGGGGTTGTGTGTCACCATCAATTCGGATGACCCTGCCTATTTCGGAGGGTATATCAACGAGAATTATCTGGAAGCCGCAGAGGCTCTTGACCTTGATCATCATGACATTATAAAGCTGGCACAAAATTCGTTTGCGGCGGCTTCACTCAGCGCCGTTCACAAACAGCTTTATCTGAAAGAAATAGAGTGTTACGCCAGGCAACAGATCAACTGAGCAAAGACCCTTTTTCCTATGAGCGACCTTCATTGTAACTCGGTCTCCCCTCTCTTTTCAGAGGAAACCATCAAACAACGTGTGAGAGAAATTGGCCAGCAAATTTCTGAAGATTATGCCGGAGTAACTTCTGACTCTCCTCTCTCTCTTATTGTCGCTCTGAAAGGAGCGTTTATGTTTGCCGCTGATCTTGTGCGCTGCATTACGATTCCCTGCTGCATTGATTTTATTCACGCCTCAAGCTATGGCTCGGGAAAAACCTCGTCTGGAAACGTCAGTATCAGGCACAACCTGAACGTTACCGGGCACCATCTTTTGCTGGTAGAGGATATCGTCGACACGGGACTTACCCTGCAGCAGATTTCTGCTGAACTGATGGCAATGCAACCTGCTTCACTCAACATCTGCACGTTGCTGGACAAGCCTGAAGCGCGAAAATACCCTGTCAACGTTGCCTACTGCGGATTTACGGTCCCGAATGCCTTCATTGTCGGTTACGGTATTGACTTCAACGAACGCTACCGTGAACTTCCCTTTATCGGGGTACTCTGACCTGAACAAGCCCCGCCTCAAGCGACGGGGGAATTCAACCATGAAAAGATTACACTTCCGAAACATCAGAAGAACTTCCCTCAAGCGCCCTGTAAATCAGCGCCGGGCCATGCTGTACTGTCCGGGCGTAGTGCACTGCCGGCATCCCGAACACCATGGCATATCCAAACAGATGATCATCCGGAATACCAAGGCGATGGCGTGTCTCAGGCAGGATGTCGTTCATGGCCCACTTTGCCAGACCGTTCCAGAGCGTGCCGACACCATTGGCCTGGGCAAAAAGGTCAAAGCTTGTCAGTGCAATCAGACAGTCCTGCATGGGCGAAGCAAGATGCTGGGGCGCCGAAGCAATAAGCAGATGGGGCGCATCACGAAAAATAATATCAACACGATGCTTCTCCCAGATCGACACAAAATTGGCAAAATAGCCAAGCCTGTCCGTCAGCGCATTGTTATTCACCAGCTTTTTCAAGCCAGTGATCACTTCATTGCGCAATTGCACAACCTTGTCATGGCTGTCGAGCACCGTAAAACGAACCTGGCGGGAGTTCACACCTGTCGGAGCCTGCCAGGCAACATCCAGCAACTTCTGGAAAAGCGCTGGATCAAGGTTATCCTGCTTGAAACGGCGCACTGAACGTCGCCCTCTGATGAGCGTCTCAAGCGCATCTGGATCAGGAAAAGCACCCTTTAACGGACGACAGTCGGAAGCGTGCTGACCAAGAATAGAGACCGAGCCCGTCGGGCAGATCGCAATACAGTGCTGACAGCGATAGCAGGTACTCTCTTTTTCTGGAATAATGGCCGGGTATCCATCCTCCGCCAGAGTGATAATCCGTGCAGGGCAGTCGGCTACACACTCACCGCACATCGTGCATGTCTGCCTGTTAACGTTAAAATCTATCATTGTTTCCTCGCGTAAACGTTATCAACGTTGATGCATTAAAGTTGTTCCCGTCCTTCGAACAAGAGAGCGCAACGGTCGAACAATCGCTTATTTGTATAATAAGCTGAATTTAACTATTCTAACGTTAGTTTCTCATCTTGGGGGTGCTTGATTTTTCCACAACGATCGCGAAAAAAAGAGCTGAGAATAAACCCTTTTAACTTGATGCAGGTAATGCTGACGCAAGAAAAGATGAAGCCGGCTCTGTGTTTCCAGATTGTCCCACTCTTCCCGCTTCTCCAGCACTGCCTGACCGATTAATCGTATGCTATGACCAACCTGACTGAAAACAATTGCTGTCCTGAGCGTTCCACTGAAGGGCTTTCATCTGAAAAAATCTCTATCAAGGGCTCCCTTTATCCAATTGAAGTGGGCATGAGAAGTCTGCAATTGAGCAGAACCTACCTCTGTAACGGTCAGGAGTTCTCTTCACTTCCGCTTTATGATACCAGTGGCCCCTATTCAGACTATTCGGTCAGGATTGATCCGGAAAAAGGACTGCCGAGGATACGTCACTCGTGGGGATTTCCTCGCAAGGTTCAGATGGGCTCTGCTGTCACCCAGATGTACTTTGCCCGAAAGGGAGTAATCACGCCGGAAATGGAGTATGTTGCCATCCGTGAAAACCAGCAACTTGAGGAGTGGATTACCTCTTTTTCCAGAGGAAAGACCAGGGTTGAGCCTATAACACCAGAGTTTGTGAGGAAGGAGATTGCCGAGGGGCGTGCCATCATTCCGGCAAACATCAATCATCCAGAACTTGAGCCGATGATTATCGGCCGGAACTTCCGTGTTAAAATTAACTCCAATATCGGCAACTCCGCTCTTGGCTCTTCCATTGACGAAGAGGTTGAAAAGGCGGTTTGGTCGTGCCGCTGGGGGGCAGATACGGTCATGGATCTCAGCACTGGCGCCAATATTCATCAAACCCGACAGTGGATTCTGAGAAACTCGCCTGTACCGATTGGCACAGTGCCCATGTACCAGGCGCTGGAGAAAGCCGGAGGGAAAGCCGAAGATCTGACCTGGGAGCTCTATCGCGACACGCTGATTGAGCAGGCTGAACAGGGCGTTGACTATTTTACGATTCACGCCGGTATTCTGCTTGAGCATCTCCCTTATGCAGAGAAACGTCTGACCGGAATTGTATCGAGAGGTGGCTCCATCATGGCAAAATGGTGCAAGTTCCACAAAACAGAGAATTTTCTCTACACCCATTTTGAAGAGATCTGCGAAATATTGCAGGCTTACGATATCGCGGTTTCACTGGGGGATGCTCTCCGACCAGGCTCAATACTTGATGCTAACGATGAGGCACAATTCGGTGAGCTCAAGGTACTTGGAAAGCTGACTGAAATTGCATGGACATACGATGTTCAGGTGATGATTGAGGGGCCGGGCCATGTTCCGCTGCATCTTATTGAAGAGAACATGCAGAAGCAGCTTGAGTACTGCCATGAGGCGCCTTTCTACACCCTTGGGCCACTGATTACCGATATTGCCGCCGGGTATGACCATATCAATTCAGCAATCGGAGGTGCGATCATTGCAAGCTATGGCTGTTCAATGCTCTGCTATGTGACACCAAAAGAGCATCTTGGTCTGCCGGACAAGGATGACGTCCGCGAAGGAGTGATTGCCCACAAGGTAGCAGCCCATGGCGCCGATCTGGCGAAAGGAAGCCCTGTTGCCTGGCTGCGCGACGAACTGATGAGCCGGGCGAGATACGCTTTTGCCTGGGAAGACCAGTTCAATCTCTCGCTTGATCCGGAAAAGACACGCAGGGTACATTCGCAAAGCATGACCATGAGTGGTCACACCGGAAAAAATCCCGATTTCTGCACAATGTGCGGGCCTGATTTCTGTTCGATGAAAAAGTCGAAGGAGGCTGCAAAGCAGGAATGAAGGAAGTGATAATGGACAGTGGAATGAATGTCCACTGTCCGGATATCATATAAAATCAGTGCGATGCAGCTTTGACGATTGCTGCAAAATCGGCTGCGTTCAGGCTTGCTCCACCAATCAACCCGCCATCGATATTTGGCATGGCAAAAAGTTCTGCGGCATTGGATGGCTTGACGCTTCCGCCATACTGAATGCGAAGCGCTTGCGCTGCTGCATCACCATAGAGTTCGGTAATGAGCGTACGAATAAGGTGGTGAACCTCTTCTGCCTGTTCTGAAGATGCTGTTTTACCTGTGCCGATAGCCCAGACAGGCTCGTAGGCAATAACGATAGCTCCGATATCGCTGATACCATCCAAACCTTCTCTCACCTGGGATGAAATGATCGAACCAGTGACACCACTTTCGCGCTCTTCAAGCGTCTCACCAACACAGAAAATCACATTCAACCCTTCTGATAATGCCTTTTTAATTCTGAGGTTGACTGTGGCATTGGTTTCACCGAAATACTGGCGACGTTCGGAGTGGCCAATAATCACTGAGGAACAACCGGCAGCATTAAGCATTCTTGCCGACACTTCACCCGTATATGCTCCATCATTTTCGTAATGACAGTTCTGGGCAACAAGCTGAACCTCACTGCCCTCAATAATCCGTCCTGCTGCCTCTAAAGCAAGAAAAGTTGGCGCAATACCAACTTCACAGCCGGAAAAGTTATCACCAAGAGCGGCAAGCACTTCAGCGGCAAGAGTCTCTGACTCGGCAATGGTATTGTTCATTTT
>CAILXE010000045.1 GCA_903838095.1 uncultured Chlorobiaceae bacterium | reverse complement strand
TAAAAAAAGAGCCAGCCCCTGATGGTTCAGGGGCTGGCTCGGGTAATCATGATTTTTTATTGCTGATGAACTTCTTAGAAGGTGAAATCCACACCAGCAACATAACTACGGCCAGGAGCACGGAACCACTCGGCCTCTTCGTACTGCACATTGCCGATGTTGCGGCAAAGAAGGCTCAGTGAGGTTGTTTCTCCTGCCTGGTACTTCACGCCTGTGTTGAGCACAATGAAGTCGCCGGGATAGTTGATTCCAGACGGGTTCGGGTAAGAACTTACGGCTTTGTACTTGCTGACAAAGCGTCCATTCATGTTAATTGCGAGTTGGTTGACTGGTTTCCATGTCGCGCTTGCTGAAGCGGTATGTTCCGGCCTGTAAGCCAGCCATTTAGGATCAGGATTTTGTGCTCCTGCAAGTGCTGACGCTGCATCATTGGTTTTGTTCTGGGCGTTCATATAGCTGTAGCCGAGATTGAAGTTCCAGTCGTTATTAGGTCTGACGTTCAGGTTTGTTTCAATACCCCAGATGCGGGCTTTGGCGATGTTTTGATAAAGGAAGACGATCGGCCAGCCAGTGGGGTTGATGTTTCTTGACTCAATCAGGTTCTCATAATTGTTCAGATAGGCAGCCACATCAACTGAAACCTTGTCACCAAACTGCTTGAAGACTCCGGCTTCGTACGCGGTCATGGTTTCCTTGTCAAGAGCAGGATTTGGGTTGCCAAAGAAAAGGCCCGCATCTCTTACAAACCGCTCGGCAAGTGTAGGAGCGCGGAAACTCTTTCCCCACGATGCACGGAAGGACATGTCGTCGAGAGGCTTGTAGTTAAGTGCAATGCGAGGGCTGATTGCGTTAACTGACGGATTTTTTATGGCAGTTGTCGTCGTGGCGCTTCCTGTGACAAGGGCGTCATCATACACCACTTCAGTGGCATCAATTCCGCTCCAGTCATAGCGGGCCGACAGCAGTGTGGTCAACTTATTCGTCAACTTCCACTCATCCTGCAAGAACATGGCTGCATTCTTTTCCTTAATTTCTCCGTAAGGGTCAGCACCACCGGGAATTGCTGTAGGTGTTACTGTTGCAGAGTACTGTGTCGACTTGACATTGCTTACGTTCGCATCAGCGCCAATAAGAAGCCGGTGGCTGTCGTTGAGCCTCCAGTCAAACTTTACTCCGCCACCCAATCTGTCGGATTTGGTGTCATTGAATTCCCCTGGCAGTCGGTCATAAGGGAATCCGGTGAGCGACGTGTTAAAATCATTGATTGTTTGAGTAACGAAAGCGGCTTGGAAATTGGCATAGATTCCATTGAATGGTGATGCGTTTTGAGCAAATACAGGCATTGAGGCCCATATAGCAGCCGGCACTCCACGGGCGACCAGCATAGCTGCTGTTGCTGCAGCAGTTGCCTGAATATTTGGATTGCCGAGTACCATGGCGCTTGTAAGGAACTGCTGCCTGGTATTCGTTGGATTATAGTCAATCCGGCTTGAATTGTGAGTATAATAAAGCCGTGTATCGAGGCTCAGTTTGTCGTTCAGCAAGTTGACATAATTAAGGCCAATCAGAGCGTTATTGCGCTTGATGGTATCATCGGCATATACTGAATTTGCGGCATCGTACGCCAGCTCAGGGTGTGCATTATAGATTGCACCAGTTTGTGTTAGATTAACGATTTCATAAGGCCAGGTGCTTGCATAGCCACCGTTTGTTTCATTGTAAAAGGTGCTAAGCTGGACATATTGTCTGGAATCGATTTCATAGCGAGCCTTCAGCTTCACATCGTTCATCTCCATCTGCGTGTTCTGTCGATATCCATCATCAGTGCTATGCGAATAGAGCAAACTGTAATTTAATTTACCACTTTTGTTGCCAAGGCCGACATAGGTGTTCCAGAGCCATGGTGTAAAATCTTTGCGGTATTCGCTCTGATCACTGGATGGTGTTGCGTCATAGAATCCAACACTTACTCCAGCTTTCACCTCAAGTTTTTCGGGAAGGTGTCCAAAGACGTTGACTACACCTCCCATGGCACCTGAGCCATAAAGAGTTGCCGCCGCGCCTTTCAGTATCTCGACCTTGTCAGCGGCATTCATGTTGATGTTGGTCCAAACAATTTCACCGCTTTCGGGTGTGTTGATCGGGAATCCATCATAAAGACCTTGTACGCGAGTCCCAATACCACCTCCCTGGAAAGTGTTGGAGCCCCTGATCTGTACGGTTGAGGTGCTGTTTCCTGCAGAACGGTTGACGGTAACTCCAGGAACTTCCTGAATGACCTGATCCAGAGTTGGGCTAGGCTCCTGCTTGATTTTTTCCTGTGACACAACGTTTGCGGTCACCGGAACATCAAGCCTGTCCTGTTTGTAGAGTGATGCGCCAACCACAACCTCTGAGGCCATGATGGTGGTCTGGCCAAGTTGCAGGTTTACCACAGAGGTCTGGCCTGCTGCAACAGAAACAACCTGAGTTGTTGGTGAGTAACCGACGATAGAGATGGAGACTTTTTGCTGTTTTGCGGGGACGTTCTGGAGGGTAAAGTTACCGTTCATGTCGGTTGCCGTGCCGATGGTGGTACCGGCAATGGTGACCGAAGCACCGTAAACACCTTCACCGTCAGCCTTGTCAATGACTTTTCCCTTTACCGTTCCGGTATCGGCTCCATAAGAGGGGAGTGGTACCAGCAATGCCATCAGGCAGAATGCCGATAGAACAAAACGGACGAAGCGAAACGCCTGTAGTTTTGTTTTCATGATTGTATGTGGTTTAGTTGCGATGAATACAGATTAACAAATAAAACAGGGCGACTATCTTTTTGGTGTCGAGTATGTTTTTCAGATCATCAGGACATTCTGTAAGCAATCAGAAAGAAATACACATCAGAATTCCAATAGATATAATCTATAAAAAAAATAATAGAAATGCTCAACTATTGACGTAAACCGGGGTTGCGCAGAGGGCTTGCGTATGACTCATTTCAGGGGAAAAACAAATCCCCGGTGAATGCCGGGGATTATGCGATACTGTAATTGTCTGATATCTCTGTTTCAGATTATGCCCAGCTCCCGGCCTATGGTGCAGAACTCAGTGATCACCTTGTCGAGATGTTCGCGCTCATGAGTCGCCATAAAGCTTGTGCGCAGCGCTTCATGGCCCGGCATGACTCCGGGCCGGATAAAAGCGTTCACGTAAACGCCGGCATCAAAGAGCTTTTTCCAGAAAAGAAGCGTTTTTTCCTGGTCACTGATCAGCACAGTCACGATAGCGGTGCGGGATGGCATAAGGGTAAATCCGGCTTTGAGCAGTGCCTGACGAACGTAATCAGTATTTGCTATAAGCCTGTGCATACGTTCCGGTTCAGTGCGGATGATGTCGAGAGTCGTCAAGACGGCAGCAACACTTGCTGGAGTTGGTGAAGCGCTGAAGATCAGCGATGCGGCATTATGTTTTATATAGTTAATGACACTACGGTCACCGACAACGTAACCACCAAGCGAGCCAAAGGTTTTTGAGAAGGTGCCCATGATCAGGTCAACCTCATTGACAAGATCAAACTCTGAGGGAGTGCCTCTGCCTGTTTTGCCTATGACGCCAACAGCATGAGCATCGTCAATGAGAATACGGGCGCCATATTTTTTGGCAAGTTTCACAAGATTTGGGAGATCGACAATTTCTCCTGATACAGAAAACACACCATCTGAAACAATCAGGCGGCTTGCAGATTCAGGAAGCGTTTGAAGCACACGCTCCAGATCCTCCATATTGTTGTGGTTATAGCGTACCAGATTTGCTCCGGCACCCTGTGCCATGATTGATGCGGCAACAAGACTTGCATGGTTGTCCCGGTCTGAAACAATATATTCACCGCGCTGAACCAGCGTCGGGATGATGCCCTGTCCTGTCTGGTAGCCAGTGCTGAAAAGCAGACAGCGCTCTTTTTCAAAAAAGTCAGCAAGTTTTTCCTCCAGTTCAACATGAAGGTTTACGGTTCCGGTCATGTAACGGGAGCCGCTGCAACTTGTGCCATATTTATTTATAGCGTTTATTGAAGCCG
>CAILXE010000044.1 GCA_903838095.1 uncultured Chlorobiaceae bacterium | reverse complement strand
TGAGAAAACTTTCAGGTTAGTTTCTCGTCATTTTGCAAAAGGCTCATCTGACACAGAATTCTGAACACCCTCGCATGAAGCGCTAATCTCTATCTTTCAAGCTCTCGTGGCAACGGCTGCAGCCGTTCAGGGGAAAGGCTACTGTCATGTGGCAGGACCCACAGAACATGCCATACAGAATTTTTTCCTTGTCAAAAGCAACAGTGCCCATCCGTTCGATATTGAACATATCCGGATGACAGTTGGAACAATCAAGCCACCGTATATGTTCCACATGGGAAAAATGGACCAGTGTTCTCGGATCCCGTGTTGTCCAGCGCATCGAACGCTCAAGATGAGAGGGCAGCGACATTGACTGTACGCTCTCCTCATAAATTGATTTTTTTGGGGCAATGAGTCCCTTCCGCATGGCTTCAACCCAATTGACACCATCACCATATTTCTGAGGAGGGAGTCTAGCTGAGGCAACATTTTTTGTTGCATAATTGCCATTTTTATCAATTTTTATATGGCAAGAATCACAGGAAGATTTGACATCAAATGCAATTTCTCCGTTGTGGCAGGCGCCGCAAAAACGTCCCGCAAGACAATCCTCTCTCGTTATACCGCTGTCTCCTGGCTTCATACTGAATTCCAGCTCCAAATGACAAACCCGGCAGGTATACCGCACCCTGTGTGTCCTGTGGGAAAAAACAACCGGATATTTCCCCTGCGGCACGCTTCGCTTCCGAAAAACAATGTCCCCATATTTTTCAGGAGATGACCTGTAAAGTGACATTTCCAACAGTTGGGCCAGCTTTGTCTGGGATATGGATGTCCCTGAAAATTTCTTCTGGTAAACAGGCTCGGATGACAGGTCACCTTTTTCTGTTTGAAGAAGGAAATCATTCAAGCTACTGGAGCTGCATGCATAGAAAAACAGGCCCGCGAAAAGCAGTACGGCAGTCGTACGCATGAGACCTGAGAAGCGACTCATGCTCGACACAAGGTTGCGAATAAACTGGACTGTAAATTCTTCATGGAGTTTTCTCCTCTTTCAGGGTTACGGGTTTACTATGGCAGAGTGAACAGTCATTGAGGGGAAAGGCGACGGTGCCATGACATCGGCCGCAATATTTGCCGCTAATGATCTCTTTCATGGTCACGGCTGTTTTTCCGGCTTCAAGGGCGTAAGGTTCAGGATGGCACATCCCGCAGCCACTCCAGATGACATGTTTTGAATGTGAGAAAATAATACCAGGCAGACCCGGCAAGCTCGGTGTTCGCGGCTCATCACGGCGGTTAACAACCATATTCTGCTGCGGCATAGTGATGCCTGGCAGCGAATCTATTAACTTTATTTTTCCCGTGTTTTCCGCTGCTATCCAGTCGATTTTATTGCCATACCTTGCTGGAGGAAGGATCTTTTTAAGTTCAAAAAAATCTTCTTTTGCCTTCAGCTCCAGCTCTTGTTTCTCCGATTGATTTTTTGGATGGCATCTTGCGCATAAGGTTACTTCAAAAGCAAGCTTACCGTTGTGACAGGCGCCGCAGTAGCGTCCATCACGATTGTCAGCCTCAACAATACCTGTTCCACCAGCCACCTGAGCAAATTCGAGATCAACGTGACAGAGGCGGCAGGTATATTTATCTCGATGGGTCCAATGTCTGAAGGTTACCGGCATGACCGATTTATTTTGAACGGCATGACTCATTGCAATGTCACCATATTCATGACTTTTAGCGACAGCCATCGCCTTATCAGAAAAAAACATGGTAAAGCCAAGTACAGAGATGAAAAAAAGAGTGAAAAATAGCAAGGTGTTGCGAAAGTGTTTCATCGTTTTTCCTCATTTTCCAGGTTGAGTTTTGTTAACAAGAATGGCACAATTATTAAGCAGAAAAGCTATTATTAACGTACAAATTGTTTTTTCATCTTCCACCTCTTAATATTTTTCAACCTTCTCC
>CAILXE010000043.1 GCA_903838095.1 uncultured Chlorobiaceae bacterium | reverse complement strand
GTTGCATAGACTTCTTTTACGAGTCCATCCATGCTGAAACTCGGAGTGCAACTCCATCTCACATCTACCCTGTCGAAAGCCTGTCATCCCCAGAGTATCAAAGAACGATTTTATATATATACTTTTTCAGACAATAGATCAACAATAATCCTGATTTTGTATACACCTTGTACACAGCGCCATGTCCTGATCCTTCGACCGTCATTATTAAGCCAACTTCAGGACTTGTGTAAATCAATATAACCCGGCACAGAGTGGCCATCGAACTGATCCTGTTGCAAAAAAGGATCAGTTCAACCCCGGCAGTTCGGGTGCGTTGGCAACAAGCTGGTATTCTCCTCCTTTTGAACGCACTGATCGGCTCCACATCCTCTCATACGCATCGCCGAAAACAATACTGCTCGATGCTTCAGCCGTGTACCATGCTCCCTCCTCAAACTCGGCTTCAAGCTGCCCTGCGCTCCAGCCTGCATAACCAAGGAAAAAACGGATTTGTGAGGGCTGCATAACGCCAGTATTGAGCAGAAAGCTCAACTCATCCTTGTCTCCTCCCCAGAATACACCCGGAAGAATCTCTTGGGAATCTTCGACAAGATCGCCTCTGGAATGCAGAAAATGCACCGTATCAGCCTGCACAGGCCCACCTTTATGAAGCACTTCTTCAACCTCTTCAAAGCCGGCCAAAGCTTCACAAACCTTGAATTCCATCGGGCGATTCAGAATAAAACCCAAAGATCCGCGATCATTATGCTCACACATAATCAAGACTGTCCGCTTAAAATGAGATTCGAGCATGTTTGCTGAAGCAAGCAGAAGTTTTCCGGCTTTAAGTTTCCTAAATTCGTTTACCATTCTTTTCTCTCACGTTTTTTGCTGCAAATAGTCAAGCAATTCCTCCGCATGTTTGTCAGGGTTGACTTTTGGCCATACTTTTTCAATCACGCCCTGTTCATCAATGAGATAGGTCACCCGACTTGTTCCCATATACTCCCGACCCATAAATTTCTTTTGCCCCCAGACTCCATAAGCTTCAACAATACTTTTGTCTGAATCCGAAACCAGCCTGAAAGGCAGATTATACTTCTCGGCAAACTTTTTATGCTTTTTTTCATCATCAACACTGACGCCAAGAACCTCAACACCCACTGTGTTAAATTTAGGGAAATTATCACGAAAAGCACAAGCTTCCCTGGTGCATCCTGGCGTGTCATCTTTGGGATAAAAATAGAGCAAAACCTTTTTCCCGCGATACTCTTCGAGCGTTACAGGCTTCCCTTCCTGATCTTTGGCTGAAAAAGGTGGAGCAGGAACACCCTCTTGTAAAATTGCAATTGACATGAATGAAACTTATTCTCTTGTTAAAATAGTTCTATGCTATTCCCTTTTCAGTAAATCAATAGCTGTCGCAAAAAGTTTCTTGCGCCCATGAAACACTATTTATTCTGTCCCCTCTGCACTACAAAACTGGACAAGGCCATGATCGATGGTCGGGAAAGGATGTTCTGCCCGTCATGTTCATGGGTGCATTACATCAATCCTCTGCCGGTTGCGGTGGCTTATACGGTCAATAAAAACAACGAACTTCTTGTGATTCGAAGAGCGCAGGAACCTGCTTTTAATGAATGGGCGCTTCCTGGCGGTTTTCTTGAGGCCGGTGAAGAGCCTCACGAGGGTTGTCTGCGGGAACTTATGGAGGAGACCTCGCTTGACGGCACTATTGATGGACTGATCGGCATTTACCACAGGGAGGTCGAAATGTATGGTTCACTGCTGGTTGTCGCCTACAGGGTCGTTGTGGAGAATGATGCCATTACCATCAACCATGAACTGTTTGATGCTGGCTTTTACGCTTCTCACCTTCTTCCTGAAGTCCGAATTCCACTGCATCTCCAGATTATCAGTGATGCCTCCCGGCAAAATACTCTGCCGGGTTCATGAGTATTGCTGCTTTCAACTTTTCGAAGATAGAGAGAATTTGACTATATATTACTGAATTCTTATAATTTTCATGACTCACAATAAAGACATCTGCTCAATGAAACTTGTAAAATTTTTAATTGGTGGCGCACTTGCTTTTGTTGCCATTCAGGTTATCCCTTATGGAAGAAACCATAATAACCCGCCGGTCACTGGTGAGCCACAATGGAATTCTCCGCGCACACAAGAACTTTTTAACCGGGCCTGCAAGGATTGTCACTCTAATAACACGGTTTGGCCATGGTATAGTTTTGTGGCTCCTGTATCGTGGTTGACGCAGATTGATGTCTCTTTGGGACGGGACGCTTTCAATGTCTCCGAGTGGGGACGTCCAGAGGAAAATGAAGGCGAGAAAGCTGCCGGTGAGGTAAGGAAAGGCAAAATGCCTCCGTTTATATACCTTCCTGCCCATAAAGAGGCCAAGCTGAATGCAGCGGAGAAACAGGAGTTGATCGATGGCCTGGCGGCGACTTTTGGAGAAAAGAAGAGCGCCGGTAAAAAGGACAAGGACAACGATTAGCCTCCAAAATTGATGCCATGACCGCAGAAGCGGCGACACTGAAGAGAACTGCCTGGCAGAAGTTTGAGTAATATTTTTTCATGAATCTTTTGAATTTTCCCAAACAAGCCATTTCTGCCAGGCAGAACTACCCTCTTCATCTGGGGCTGTTTCTGCTTACGGTACTGACGACTCTTTGGGCCGGCGCCTTCTGGGGCGGACATCTGGTAACACTGGCTTCTGTTCCGCTCTTTATAACATCTCTTGTTTCAGGAGCTGCATACTCGGCATTATTGCTCCTCTTTTTAAGCGTCCATGAGTTTGGGCACTTTTTTGCATCGCTGCGCCATCGCGTTCGGGCAACACTCCCCTATTATATTCCTCTTCCACCTCTTCCTTTTTTTCTCAGTCTTGGGACGATGGGAGCGGTCATCAAAATCAAGGAGAGAATTCCGGAAACAAATGCTCTCTTTGATATCGGTATCTGGGGACCTATGAGCGGGTTTGTCGTATGCGTCGGGCTTCAGGTATACGGCTTTCTGCATCTTCCGCCAGTAGAATATATTTATACGATACATCCGGAATACCTGACACAGGGAGGTTTGCTGACACCGGCACCGCGTGGCTCTCTCATTCTGGGCAAGAATCTGCTCTGGATAGGGCTTGAGTACTTTTTTGCCCCAAAAAATCTGCCGCCGATGACAGAGATGTATCACTATCCTTTTCTTTTTACCGGCTGGCTTGGGTCACTGGTGACCGCACTGAACCTCCTGCCGGTCGGCCAGCTTGATGGTGGCCATATTACCTATGCCATGTTTGGCAGGAATGGACATGCAAAAGCTGCCAGGGCATTTCTGATCTTTATCACACTGCTTGGCTTTCCCGCTTTGCTGGAAATGCTTCTTGCGCTCTTCAAACCTGATGCTGTATCACTTATTCCCCCTGTCATGCTGCACTGGTCATGGCCCGGGTGGATTCTCTGGGCATTTATTCTTTCACGGTTCATCAAATTGAGCCATCCGCCTACAGGATATGACCATCCATTGACGACGTCGAGAAAACTCTATGGCTGGGCGGCAATTATGGTGTTTTTTCTGACGTTCACCCCTGTGCCATTTGGAGTAACCTGATGCAAAAAAACCAGTTTCTGATCAAGTGCCGCGACAGAATACTTGATCTCTCTAACGGGCCAAAAATCATGGGCATCATGAATATGACGCCCGATTCATTTTATGATGGCGGAACATTTCAGGGAGAGGGGAACAGGGTCGATCTTGACCGTGCGCTGGAGTATGCGCTTGCAATGATTCGTGACGGCGCTGCAATTATCGATATTGGAGGGGAATCTTCAAGGCCGGGAGCAGAAAAAATTTCGGTCAGTGAAGAGATTGATCGCACGGTGCCGCTTATTGCCCTTTTGCGCAACAACAGCGATGTCCTTCTTTCAATTGACACGTACAAGGCTGAGGTTGCAGAACAGGCCTTGAAGGCCGGAGCACATATTGTCAATGATATCTCAGGCTTTACCTTTGACCGTGAACTGCCGGTGATATGCAGCAAGTACCAGGCCGCAGTGATTCTGATGCATACTCCGGTACAACCATCGTTGATGCGGTGGAGCACAGGAACTGATGCCGGCAATGAAGATATTCTCTTGAGGGTCAGCAGTTTTCTTGCACACTCCATAGCGCTGGCTGAAGAGCATTTGATCGAGAACATCATTATTGATCCTGGCTTTGGGTTCGGGAAAAGTGTCGGGGAAAATTTTCGGCTTTTGGGACAGCTCAGATCATTGCAGAGTCTGGGCAGACCAATTCTGGCTGGACTATCGAGGAAATCGTTTCTTGGCCATGCGATGACATCCCCCGGCAAGGAGATGATACCTCCAAAGGGAAGACTCCCGGCAACCATAGCGGCAGAAACGATTGCGCTGATGCATGGCGCAAGTATTCTCCGGGTACACGATGTTCTTGAGGCTGTTCAGACGCTGCGTGTTGTAGAGGCTCTGAAAGAAGAGTAAAGTGGCTTACGGGTGTTCAACTGTTTTTTTGTTAAATTTGCTTTTTCAGCCTGGTTCGAGACAGCCAAACCCGCACCGTTCAGATGTACCTTTCGAAAATTGAGCTTTTTGGATTCAAGAGCTTTGCCAATAAAGTCAGAATAAAATTTGACAAGGGACTGACAGCCATTGTTGGACCGAATGGATGCGGCAAAACCAATGTTGTTGATGCCATGCGATGGGTGCTTGGCGAGCAGAAATCTTCCCTGCTTCGGTCGGCAAAAATGGAAAACATCATTTTTAATGGCTCGAAAAACCTGAAGCCTCTCAGTTTTACCGAAGTCTCCCTGACCATTGAAAACACGCGCAATGTCCTGCCGATTGAATATACGGAGGTGACGGTGACGCGCCGTCTTTACCGGAACGGGGAGAGCGAGTTTCTGTTAAACCAGGTGGCCTGCCGGTTAAAGGATATTCTTGATCTTTTCACCGACACTGGCATGGGCAGCGATGCCTATTCAGTCATTGAGTTGAAAATGATCGAGGAGATTATCAGCAACAAAAGCGAAGAGCGGCTGAAACTTTTTGAGGAGGCGGCAGGAATAACCCGTTATAAGCAGAGGCGTAAACAGACGTTTAAACTGCTTGAAAGTACGTCGCAGGATCTTTGTCGTGTTGATGATGTGCTTGCCGAGGTCGAAAAGAAGGTGAAAAGCCTGAAGCTTCAGGTCAGAAAAGCTGAGAAACTGAGGGAACTGAAAAACAAAATTCGCGAGATTGATCTTGCTCTCTCCTGGCTTGCCATGGAGGAGTTTCTTGCGAAGCTGGAGCCAATGCGGCGCAGCATCAGTGAAGAGGAGTTGCTGAACCATGAATATGCAGCCAAAATTGCCACGACGGACAGTATTGCACAGGAAGCTGAGCTTCTGCTTCTCAAACAGGAGAGCGCCCTGTCTGAAATACAGAAAAAGCTGAACGAGAGTAATCAGCATGTACACGCTCTTGAAAAACAGCTCTTGCAGCATGAAGAACATCAAAAGAACCTGGCTGCAGATATCGCCCGTATCAGGGCTATTATCAGTAAAAAAGAGCAGAAAATTCGTGAGCAGGAGCTGCTCGAAAAGGAGTTGCTGCAACGCAAGACACCCTGTGAAGCGAACTGCAACACGTTGCTGACCGCATTTCAGAGTCTTGCTGCTGAACACGACCAGCTTAACACCACCCTTGGAGTACAGCGCAATGAGCTTGCCCGTGAGCGCAGGCTCAGCGTGGATGAGCAGAATGCTGCGAATCAGCTCGCTTTGACCAAACGAAGCCTTGAATCGAAAAAGGAGCACCTGCGAACGGCTGTGGCACAACTTGATGCAAAAAAAGTTGCAATTCAGGAAAAGTTGCTTGCCTCCCATACCGCTGAGCATGAGCTTTCGGAAGAAATGAATCACAAAAAAGCCCTGATTGCTGAAGCAAGGCGTCTGGAAAGTGAGCTATTGAAACGTCAGGAAGTGGTCAACCAGCAGCTTGAGGAGAAGAAAGAGTCACTTCTGCTGCTGCGCTCAGGGCGCGACAAGATCCACAACCAGATTCTTCTTGCAAATTCAGTGCTCGACAACTTTGAGGGAATGCCTGAAGGCATCGCCTTTCTTGAAAAAAGGAAAACCGGCAAACAGGGACTTGGATGCCTGTCGGATCTTGTGTCGCTTGAGAGTTCTTACCGTAAGGCGGTGAATGCGGCACTTGGCGACAGTATGAACTATTATGTCTGCAAGTCGCTGGAGGAGGCCAAAGAGGGAATTACCAATCTTACCCGGTCGAATAAGGGTAAAATCCATTTTCTGGTGCTTGATCTTGTCGCAAAAGCTTCTGAAAGTGTGTACCCTGAGATCAGCAGCGCAAAGAAAACTCTTGCCCTTCTTGAGTACCCCCCCGAACTTCATGATGCGCTTCTGCTGATCCTTGGTAAAAGTTATATCGTACCGGATCTTGTTGCCGCAGAAGCGCTTGCGCTGCAATATCCTGACAGCTCGTTTGTCACCCTTGAGGGAGAAACCTTTGCCGGTACGGGCTTGCTGTTTGGCGGAAGCTCAAAAAACAATGAAGGGTTGCGGCTTGGGAAAAAAGCTGAACGTGAACGATTGCAGAAAGAGCACACTGCGCTGGAAACAAGCATCAGGATGGAAGATGAGGCTCTTGTGCACCTGCGCCATGAGCTGGCATCAATTAAAGTCACTGAACAGCACCGGGAGGTCGAAAAGCTGGTGGCGGAACTTGGAGCGCTTGAAAAGAGATCTGCCCGTCTGGATGCTGAGCAGGGTGGTGGCAAACGGGAAGTAAAACAGGCCGAAGATGAGATTGCGGCAATGCTGGCACAGAAAAATACCTGTGAAGCTGAACTGGAAAAACTTCTTCCCGCCATGACCGCCAGCGCATCAAAAGCTTCCCTCTTCGGAGAAAAAATCCAGCAATTGCAGGAGAAGCTTGCCTCTTTTGAAACACGCCATCATCAATTGGGGCGCGATGTTCAGTCACGTCAGAGCCTTTATAAAGATGCCCTTCTTGATCTTGAAAAGCTGAAAATCACTCTTGCAACCTGTTCTGACGGCCAGGTTGTGCTTCATGACGAAATCAAACGGCTGAACAACGAGGGCACTGCTGCCGAAAAAAGACGAGTGACGGGTCATGAACGAGCAGAACAAATAAAAACGGAGCTTGACAACGTCCTCATTGCTGCCGCAAAGGAACAGAAAACAGTCAATGAACTTGAATCAGCATACCGGGAGCACCAGGCGCAGCATCATGAAACACTGGCAACCATCAGGGAGCTCCGGCGCAAACATGATGTCAGCCAGCAGTTGCTTGCCGCTCTCACTCGCGAAAAGATACAGCTTGAACAGGCGCTTGATCACCTTTTCACGGAGACTCAGATAAAACACGACAGTGACCTTTCATCAATGGCAGAACCGGTTTTTGAGCCTTCATTTGACCGCAGTAAAGCAAGGCAGACGCTTGAGACACTTTCAAAACAGCGAGAACAGTTTGGGGCGGTCAATGAGCTTGCGCTTGAGGAGTATGAAGTTGAAAAGAAGCGTTTTGATTTTCTGGTTGAACAGAAAGAGGATCTGCTCAGCGCCGAGACGCAGTTGCGATCGACCATTGAGGAGATCAATAAAACTGCCCTGCAGAAATTCGAGGCAACTTTTGTTGAAGTAAGAAAAAACTTTATCGGCATTTTCAGGGAGCTCTTTGATCCGGCTGATGAGGTCGATCTGCTGATTCATGCCAG
>CAILXE010000042.1 GCA_903838095.1 uncultured Chlorobiaceae bacterium | reverse complement strand
TAAGGGAACAACTGCAAAATATAGAGTAGTTTTATGACGGGAGAGCAGAAGCGTGGAAAGCTGGTTGTTTTTTCAGCACCATCGGGTACCGGTAAATCGACCATTGCCAACATTGTGCTTCAGCGAATACCGAATATCAGATTTTCAGTTTCAGCGACAACCAGGCAGAAGAGGGCTGGAGAACATGAAGGGGTAAGCTACTATTTTCTTGCAAAAGAGGATTTCGAGGCTAAAATTCACAACGGTGGATTTATTGAATATGAATTCTTCTTTGGCAATTATTACGGCACGTTGCTTGATAAAACATGCGAGGTCATTGATTCCGGTACACATATTTTGTTCGATCTTGATGTGAAAGGAGCAATGAATCTGAAAAAGCTTTTTCCTGATACTTCATTACTTATTTTTATTAAACCTCCGAGCATGGAGGTATTACAGCAGAGACTTAAAGAACGAAAAAGTGAAGATGAGGATGGTCTGAAAGGGCGACTTGAGCGTGCCCGTCTGGAGTTAGAGTATGCTGACAGGTTTGATGAGGTGGTCGTCAACGATAATCTTGATAATGCGGTCGATACGGTGACAGCAATAATCAATAAATTTCTTT
Source organism: uncultured Chlorobiaceae bacterium (assembly GCA_903838095.1). Classification (GTDB taxonomy): domain Bacteria; phylum Bacteroidota; class Chlorobiia; order Chlorobiales; family Chlorobiaceae; genus Chlorobium. The sequence goes on along the minus strand of CAILXE010000042.1, from coordinate 3,115 downwards.
CAAAAACGTAAAATATAGCGCAATGTCGGTTAAGCCAGTTGATCTGAATAAATTAAGAAGAGCGCACTCGAATTTGTATGAAACGGTGGTCGCAATTTCAAAAAGAGCAAAAAAACTGCATGATGAAGAGCGCGCTGAACTCGAGGACAAGCTTCTGCCCTACAAAGAGATGATTCGAAATCCGAGCAGCGAATCAGAATCGGACAAGATTTTTCCCGAGCAGATAGAAATCAGTGTTGAGTTTGAATTTCGTGAAAAGTCATCACACAAGGCAGTTGCCCAGTACTTCGATCGCAAATATGACTATATCCTCGAAAAACCAGTAGAGAAAAAGGTTGTTCAAACAGAAGAAGATGATGAAACTGACGGGGATTAACCAGATTACTCTTCGCGTTAATGACCTGCGTCTGGCCGAAGAATTTTATAGTGATATTCTTGGCATCAAGCTTGACCACCGGGTAGGCGCAAATATCTCTTTTCTTCGTCTTAACTCAGATATGCTTGTGCTTGTGAAGGCGGAAACTCCCGGTTCACCAGATGCCAGAGATATCAGGGTGGATCATTTTGGTTTCAGGCTTGCTTCGGATGCTGAAGTTGATGCCGCAGCCAATTATCTTGAAGATAAAGGTGTCCACATGGTGACTCGTCCAGCTCATCGCCGTGAAGGCAGGGCCTTCTTTGTCATGGATCCTGATGGTAATCTTGTTGAGTTTTATTCCATTTCTAAATCAATAACGAATCCATAATCCAAGGCCAGGCGACGATGGAATGGACTCTTGGTGTATCATTTTCCATCACTCTTAACGAGGCTTCCAAATGGTCTTCAAGAGCATGCAAGCTGTTGAAGACTATATTTCCAAAAGCTTTTTCACGAAGTTCGTCCCACAAGTGCTCGACTGGATTGAGTTCCGGCGAATAAGGTGGCAATGAAATCAGACGCATATTTTTCGGAGTTTGTAATGTGGACGACTTGTGCCAACCAGCTCCATCCAATATCATCACTATTCTATCTTCAGAATACCTGGCCGATATTTCATCAAGAAATATTTGCATGCATCCGCTGTTGACAGTCGGCAGGATCAACGTGTCAAGCGCCCCATCTCTAACTGACACTGCTGCATACGCATAGGTGTACTCTTGGGTCATCGTGACCATACTCAGCGGGCGAAACGGTCGCGGACACCAGCATTGACGCGTGTCGGTAATACGGCCAAAACGTGCTTCATCCTGAAACATCACCCGAAGTGGCTTGGTGCCCGGCCACTCCGTGTTGATCAGGGAGAGGATGTCCCGGAGTTTTTTTCCCACTCTAACTGCGCTTCGACATCGGTTTTCGTATGTCTCTTGTCCGGCGCAAGCTTCCGCCAGTTATTCCTGTGCAGAAGATTATAGGTCGAAGCAAGTGCAGTTTTACGGCCCATTCGTTCGTCCAGCGCACTCTTGATCTCGCCAACAATCAATATGCCGCCATGGATTGCTTTATCGAAAAAAGGAGCAAGAAAGGCAGCCTCTTCCTCTTTGCTCATAATTTCCCGATGGCGTCCACCCCGCTTTGGTTTTGTTTCTGCTGGCAGGCCACCGGCCTTTATAAAACGCCTCCTCAACTGACAGGCCCAACCCTTTGAAATACCCAAGACAGCGGCCACTTGGTCAATAGAAAAACCGTATTCCAGTGGCAAGACCACAGCTTGTGCTTGGCGCAGCTCTTCTACAGTTCGAGCATTTGTCAATGTTTTCTTTGCCTTTTCCAAAACGTCCTTACCACTTGCTGGTCGTGCCATATACCCACCTCCTTTTAGGGTATATTATAACACTTTTGTTTTAGAAATGGAATTACTCCATGCATGATACTGGTATCCAGAATGACAGTTCAGATATAGACCTCACCATTCCCGGTTCAACGAACACCGATAACCGTCAGAGACAAGGGACTCTGATCGTGGCAAAAAAAACACGTCGCTCCAGAAAATAAGTTTGTTCTCAATTTTTCAGGCAGGACAGTGAGGACGCCTGATCAGTAACTGTTCAGCTTCAAAAAGTTGTTCAGGAGTGTTAATACCGAGAATTTCGTCTGGATTGTCGGTTTTGAATGCGCAAACTTTATAACCGCTTTGAAAACAGATGCCAAATACGTCGGTCAGATAGTACTCTTGCTGCGCATTGTTGGTGTTGATCTGTTGAAGAGCCTCAAAAAGTAACTGCTTATTGAAAAGATAAACCCCGGAATTTATCTCTTTGACGGCACGTTCATTTTCCGAAGCATCTTTCTGCTCAACAATTTTCAGGACGTTGTCACCGCTTTTGTGCCGGATAACTCTTCCATATCCTGTTGGGTCATGCAGTTCTGCCGTCAGAACCGTTGCCACAGCCTCTCTTGAACGATGAAATGCAATCAATTTTTGCAATGTTTCAGCAGTAACCAGAGGAGCATCTCCAGACAGAATAAGTAATTCTCCATCAAAGTCAATGAGCTGGGCCTCAGCCTGCATGATGGCATGGCCTGTTCCCAGTTGTGGTTCCTGAAGTGCAACAGTTACCCCGTCCCGGGAAGTAGCCTCTTTGACAAGTCCTGCCTGGTGTCCGACAATGATAACTATTTTTTCAGGCCCAAGAGATTGAGATGTATCGAGAACATAGTCGACAAGTGGACGTCCGTTTGCCTTGTGCAGTACCTTTGGCAGGTCTGACTGCATTCTGGTTCCTTTTCCGGCGGCCATGATGATTACTGCAAGTGCCATTGATTTCTTGAAATGGTGAGGAGTATCAGAGGGAATCAGGTTAACGATTGATCTGGTCCACCGACAAGGTGCCTGCTTTTTGGGTTGTTCTCCCTGTCAACAATAAGAACCATTGGTTTAAAGTTTCGCGCTTCAGCCTCATCCAGAAGAGCAAAAGTCATGATAATAATTTCATCACCAACAAGCGCGCATCGGGCAGCGGCTCCGTTGAGCTGAATTTCTCTGGAACCATGAGCGCCTTTTATAATATATGTCTCAAATCTCTCTCCGTTATTGTTGTTGACAACAAGTACTTTTTCATTTGGGATCATATCCACCATTTCAAGCAGTTCATTATCGATGGTGATGCTTCCTTCATATTCGAGATCACCACTTGT
>CAILXE010000041.1 GCA_903838095.1 uncultured Chlorobiaceae bacterium | reverse complement strand
GTGCGCAGTTCATGTGATACGCTGGAAACAAAATCCCGCCTTATTTTTTCCAGATTGCGAAGCGTTGTGATGTCGTTCAAAACAAAAACGGTTCCTTCAAACTGGTTTTCTTTGATGAGCGGCATAGAACTAATCTGCACAATTCGCTCCCCTTTTGAGGTCATAAGCGACATCTCTTCCTTGTGCAACGTGATCCTTGTGCTGTGAACTCTGGCAAACAACTCCTGAAGCCTGGTGTCAGACAAATGCCTGACTGGGCGTGACTTGAACATGCCTCCATCCATACGGAACATTCTTGATGCCGCAGGGTTGACTAAAATAATATCACCGGAAGAATCAGTGACAATAATTGCTTCACGAATGCCAGAAAAAACCGCCAGATACCACTCCTCACTGCGCCGCATTTTTATAATTTCATTCGTCATGGCATTACATGCCTCGGCCAACAAACCGAATTCGTCACGTTGTTGAGAAGGGATAATGCCAGAAAAATCACCCCGGATTCTCTTTTTGGCGGTTATCGCAAGAGCCTGAAGTTGACGGGTAAAAGCGAATGCTGTCAAAACACTGGCAGCAAGGGACACAATGAGAATGACAATGAGAGCACCCACCATCTTTTTTCGAAACCCGACCTCATACACTTCGATATCGTAGAGTGGCTTACAGAATCGAAGAACCGCCCAGGGTTTTGGAGAGCCGACGGGAACCGCCATGTACAACATATACTCTTTTACGGTTTGGCTGAAACGCGTATTTTCACCATAACCCTTTTCAAGGCATTCCTTTACCTCTGGCCGGAAACGGTGATTTTCTGTGCTGGCCAGCTTGTCCTGAGAGATGGAGGTATCACCCAGAAGCCTTCCGTCAAGATCAATCAGCGTTACCCTGATACCAAGCGCACGACCGACCTGTGCTATCCACAGGCGAATATTTTCACTTGATCGCCATTCCTTTGGCTGCTGTTCAAGCATCTGTTTGTTGAGCAAAATATCCCGCCTCAGCTCATTTCTGGTTGCCGAAGTCAGTATCTCTGTCAACTGATGACCCACGGAGAGATAGCTCATAACAACAGCAAAAAACACAATCACTCCAAAAACAACACCAAGCCGCAAGGAGAACTTAAATTTCATGGGCTTCATCCTCTTTCTCCTCAAGCTTGTAACCAAAACCCCTTACTGTTTTGATGATGCTGCCAGTCTCCCCAAGTTTTTCACGAATTCTCGTTATATGAGTGTCGATTGTTCTTGTACTGATGTTCTTGTCGATATCCCAGACATCACTGAGAAGCGTCTCCCGTGACTGGGCCTCTCCTTTTCTTTTGAGAAGCGCAACAAGAAGCTTGAACTCCATCAGGGTAAGAACAAGTTCTCTTCCCTCCAGCATCACAATATGACGGGCCAGATCAACTTCAAGCCCTCCGGTTTTGAGAATATCCTGGATTTTACCACCCTGACGTCGCTCCCGCTTGAGAATTGCACGGATCCTGAGATTCAGTTCACGAGGGCTGAATGGTTTGATAACATAGTCGTCAATACCAAGCTCAAAGCCGAGAATTCTGTCGATCTCCTCCCCTTTTGCGGTCACCATAATAATCGGAATATCCTTGTACAGTTGATGCTGCCGGATGATACGGCACAACTCAAACCCGTCCATCCCCGGCAACATGATATCAAGCAAGACGAGGTCAAAGCTTTTTCGGGAAATTACTGCAAGAGCATCTTCGGCGCTTCCTGAAAGATGACATTTATAGCCTGCTCGATTGAGATTATACTCAAGCAGGTTAGCAAGGTTCTGATCATCCTCAACAACCAGCAGCATTGGATCCGACATAACATGATGTTTAAACGTTGAGCGACTCTGCATACCCTTAAACAAGGGAGTACTTGAATGTACAGTAAAATTTATAACCGTTTATGCAAGAGCTTACATTCACTCTCAGTCCAAAGATTTGTTACTATTTCTTAACACACTCTTAACAGTATCTCAACAATTTTTGGCATAAGTTTATTTAACCTGAATTGAGCGATTAGTAATGAAAAAGTGCTTTATTTAATATTTATAACGCGTTATTTTTAAAATAATTACGCGTCGGTTTCCCATTTCAAATTAGCCACACCCAATGGGTTAAGAGCACCATTGCAGATAATGCAACTTATAACGATCAGAAAAGTAAACACTTAAGGACTGTCATGCCTAAACCAATTGTTGATGAATCGCTCAATTCAGGTTTAAATAAAGCACAACATC
>CAILXE010000040.1 GCA_903838095.1 uncultured Chlorobiaceae bacterium | reverse complement strand
GTTACGGCCTGCTGCTTTGCCAAGTGGGAACTTACGACCCCCTGTTACCAAGACGCCGCTCCCTTGAGCTACCGGGGTGAATCGGACAATTCCCCGGACGGGACTTGAACCCGTTAGATATTCAACTGTTACTGCGTACAGTCAGACATGTAAATTCAGAACTCCTTACCTCTCGGAAGTTACGCTGACACCTTCGACGTTTTCCCCGGCGTTGCCGCCCCTGAGTTCATACACCAAGCGCAAGTCAGTTCCGGGATACTCAACTTGAGCTTCATTCAATTTAGTGAAGAGTTCCTCCAGCGAACGATTTGCTGCCGGTCGTGACGCACTGTGGACACGTACCAGAAGAATCTTATTCTTGTAATCCGGCAGAATGTCCGCTTCGGTGACAAAGAGATTCTGTAGTAGCGTTCGTGCCGCAGCGAAACCCACCGTTGAACTCACCAGCAACGGAGCCATTGCCGTCTCCGCCCGATAGGCGATCATCCGGAGCGTGTCCATCAGTCGTTTCCGCCCGGGAAGCAACCGGTGAAACAGATCTTTTTCTTCAAGATGCTCCCAGCTAATCCGCTTGGCGGTATTCTTCAGCCGTGCCTTTTCCTCTGCTAATTGGTGTTCGTAATGTTCAATCTCTTCCAGTAGAGCGGTTTTTTTCAAGAGCCATTTTTCATACCGGCCTTGATCATCCTCACTGCGCGGATGCAGCGTCATTGCGGTAAAAGCAGCGCTGCGATAGCGGAGTTTGCTGTTCAGCGAGTGGCATGACCGATTCAAGTCCCGCCAGGCAGGGTTGACCACCTGTTCAGTGTCATTCAGCTTTTCGGTTCCATACTCTAAAAGTAGATCAATTGCAAAGTGTTGCATCATGTAGCGAAAGAAGTTTTCCTGACACCAACGAGTGAACATGCGTGCCGCCAGCAGGGTTTGCAACCCCTCATAGCAGGTACTTATGAGGCTGGTCTGGTGACCGGATTTGGTTAGCTTACGCACCTCCCTGACATGGATGCCATCTTTCCCGGAACCAATCAGACTCTCCTGTTCCGCCAGACGCATGGTCGCCATTTCACCGTTGGGCATGGTCACTTCATGCGAAACAAACAACTCCTCCGCCCAGTTTTCCTCAGGATGCTTGTGATAGGTCATGCAGGCGATCCGATGCTGTTGCCACATCTCGCGAAAGAACCCCGGACTGTAGCCCTCCCGATCAAAAACCATCACGAACCGGCACAGGTGCTGATTGGCGGCCAATTCCTCAGCAGTGGGTTGACCGGGAATGTCCTGGAGCAGGCGCGGTACGATGTCGTCGCGCAAGGTCTTGAGCAAACCTGGGTCGACCACCCTCTCAACCACGAAAAAAGGGCGACCAATGGCGTCGTTGACCCAATAATCCGTGTTTCCCCGTAAACACAGCTTTTCTCGGGAAACATAGCGTTTCGGGAGTTTGGTCAGATGTCCATGATAAACCCGGACATGGGCGTCAATATAGAGGACGCCCGCAGCATCGGGATCTGCCTGCATCCAATACCGGCCGAGGTGCGCCGCCCAAAGTTCTGCGGCATTGCCGGCACTCAGCTCGTCCATCTTCTGGCGCAGGCAGCGTACTTCCGGAACTCGGTCGAGCCCCATCATCTTGCCGAATTCTCCCGGCGCATGCCCACGGTACTTCTCAACCGTCTTGATACGACACAAGGCCATGAACGCCAGTAGCAACAAAATATGAAAACTCTGGTAATACCCCTTAACCTCGCCAAGCAACTGCTTTGATCCCTCCAGCAAACCATTCTCCAGAAGCGCTGGCAAGGCGCACAGGACGCCACCCTGGGAACGTCCAGGCACGGTTCAAAGCGTACCGGAGCACCGTCGCAGCCCCCGAAAGCGGCCAGAGTTCGCTCCTCAACCCGAGTACAGGCCGTACCCATGCCAACCGCAGCTTGGGCATCGACCACGTTCCGTGACGATTTGGTGGTGGCGGTTTCAGGCGGCGCCGGCACGACGAGACGACCGGCGCTGATCGCTTTACGCAACGTGTCGTAAGGAACTTCCAGTTCTGCCGCGATTTCATGACGGTCAGCATGTTGTTGGAGAAGGTGCTGTGCCTTCTCCAATTTCTCCGGAGTCAATACCGTGCCGCCATAATGAACTTTGCGTGGTTTGAAAAAACCTTCCGCACCTTTCGCACGCAGCAATCTTACCGAGCGATCCACGCTGCTTTTGGATACCCCAAAGGTCTTGATAATTTCGATTTGACGACAGGCTCCGCTCTCAATCAGCAGAGAAGTACACAGGCGGAACAAAAGCTGATCTGAGGGATGATGCGAATAGATGGGATGCAATCCCAAAAAATATGTCCAACGTTCTTCGCCACGCCACACACTTACATGGTTGTTAATCTCAGTAGCCCCACTGGGGATTATTGGTAACATGAGTTGCTGGGCCATGACGCCTTCCTCCAAATATTTCCAGAGATAATGCAAACTAAGGTGTCATTTTGTGTTTCCAGAGCAAAATTGTCAATAGTACAAAAGTAATCCGGTTAACCTGCCGATAATACTATTGAAAATGATCCTGTCTTTGGACTGAAAAGGTAAACCAGATCAAGTGTTCTGAATGTATGGGCTTATACGTTTTCCCATTTCGGCTGGAGTAAGCCACTGATGAGGGCCATCCCAGTATACGGCAACCCCGGTCTTTGGCGTACCCCCGTTTATCACTTCACAGATATTCCCAATGTTTTTAATCTTCCATCCCGCCTTCATACCCCCACCTTCCCCTTGGCAGCACCTTCCCGCTCATAAAAAACAACTCCGACCCGCTCTATGTGCTCCCGCAGTTTCATATGATCGAGCAATTTCCATAAGGATAAGTCCACTTGGTAAGGGATCGGTGATTCTTCCAGTCTGGACGCTATTCGACCGAGCATACGGAGATCAAGGTTGTCACCAATGAGGGTCAGATCAATGTCGGAACCGGGTTGGTAAGTTCCCTTGGCACGTGAGCCGTAGAGAATTGCCTTCTTGACTGCTGGATAGTCAGCCAGAATCTGCCGAATGACTACCAATGTTTTGTCGGGTAACCCAAAATCCGGCATGGCTAGAGTTCTCTGCCAAGACGATCT
>CAILXE010000039.1 GCA_903838095.1 uncultured Chlorobiaceae bacterium | reverse complement strand
ACCAGAGCAACGATCCAGCCAATACCGGTCCATCCGAGCAGAATATTCAGGGTAAGTATCGCCACCTTGCTGCGATGTGCTCTCCAGAAAGCCAATGCTGATGGAATGAAGTACACTATCGATAACAAGAGCATGACCAGAAAGGATACTACCGGCGAAGAGTTCGACCAATACCAGGAATAACATTGATTCATCATTATAAAGCGTTTTGATTTCTTGGAACATTGTAAGCCTTAATCGGCTGCTGACAACATTACATAATCGCTTCTGCATTATCAATCATTTTTTTGATCAAAACCAGTTGCCATTCTTCCTCTTATTGTGTATAATATACCCATACCCCGTATAGGTATATTATACAGTTTAGTTTTTTTCATTTGACCTCATTAAAAACGGGCCGCCCTTGTTAATACAACATGTTATCACAGAACACTTTGTGAGTTGATAACGGCGAATTATGCAAGGAAAGGCACCTGAAAAGGATAACCTGAAAGCCATAAAAACACGGATATAAATACTATGAACAATACTCAAGAAGTCAGCCCCACGACTGCCTTTTCAATGATTCAAAAAGGAGCCCTGCTTGTCGATGTCCGTGAAGCAGGTGAAGTTGCAAGAAAATCATTCGATGTTTGTGATGTCATGCAGATTCCTCTAAGCGAAATAAAAAAACGCTTTAAGGAAATACCTGTAGACCGTCAGGCAATTATTGCCTGTAACCTTGGTAATCGCAGCATGATGGCGCTCCGTTTTCTGACGAGCCAGGGATATAGCAAAGCTGTGAATATGCAGAACGGAATTGTGCGTTGGGAAAAGGATGGGCTTCCGCTCAAAAAACAGCCGAAACAAAATGCCGGTGCATGGCTGTTGCAGAAACTTCAAAGAGGGTGATACTCTTGTTGATGGAAGCAGGTCAATCGGAGAGCAAACCTCTCCGACTGACAGAAGAGGGCTTATACAATCATGTTGAGATCAGCTTCAACCCGCGTTTTCAAAGCCTCATTCATCGCCAGATATCCCTTTCTGAACCTCTTTTCAAGCAGAAAAAGAACAGGTAAACTCAGTATTCCACTGAACGTTTCTGCATGAATAAATCGGCATTGACCAGGATCCACCACTTCAATCGCAAAAGAGTGAAAAGCTTCAAATATCCCTTTGATGAATATGGCCTGCCATCCAAGCGTCAGTGGTGGTTCGCATCGCATGAGCGTGGCCTTAAAAAAAATCCAGGGCAAACCATCAAGCTTGGCCGTCAATGTTAACCGTTCACCTGCTGAAACTTTACCAATGATCGAACGGATAAATGGGTTCCAGTCTGGATAAAAAGCAAATGCTGCCAAAACAGCCCAAACCTTTTCCGCCGGTGCGTTAATGATGATCTCATGCTGAAAAGTTTTCATTGTACTTTTTTCCGCAGAAATTTAAACCATCATGAATAGAACCAACAGCGAGATACCAATAATCACATGCGATTCATCAAGTATAACTATACCGGCTCTTTTGTATTTACTGGAAAAATAGAATTCCCTCCTTGTAAGCATTCCACAATTTGGAGACAAACCCGCTCCAATGATGCATGAAAATGTTATAAAAAGGAATCAGCCCCAACAAGATGACTAATAACAGAAGAACGAGCAGAAGACGCAAAACCCACTCAAGCCGTGGATTGCCAGTAACTTTATGAATATGAGTTTCAAGAAGTCTCCTGACCACCAACACCACAATGTCAATAGCCAGCAAAGCGCCGCCAAAGAAAGTGACATTCTCAATATTGAAGAAAAAGCCTAATCCGATCATCGCTATTGAAGCCAGCATAAAGAGCTGCAACCAGTATCCTGACAGGGCTCCCAGGATGGTTTTTGGTGTTGAAAAATCAAGCATACCAAGCAAAATCCAGTTCAGTGTTTTCAGGTAACCACCAACTTTATTGAGCATCCCTTTGCCAGAATCGAGCCGTTCCACCATAGACGACAGAACCCCTGCTCCTCGTCCAAGACGCCTTAACCCCTGCTCAGGTTCAAGCTCCCTCTCCACATCATAGTTTTCCTGAAACGTTTTTTTCCATAGTGGCTCCCCGCTCCCCACACCTTTTGATGAGGTGGTCATGCTTGTTTTGATCTTATAAAGAGTTTTGCATTGATCCTGATCTTTCTGTGAAGAAAATTTCGGCGATTCAAGTTCAGCAATCCACTCATCCAGGGTTTCTGTGATAATGATTTCCTGAACTTCAGTAATCAATTCTTGTCTCTTTTTCTTTCTCTCTTCAGTACGGACAAGCTTCTCGCGCTCTTCTCCACTCGATAGCTGTTTCTCTTTTTCAACAAGCAAATCAGGAAGCAGGGCGTTGATAATTATTTCAGCCGCATCCAGCCTGCCCCACATGATATCATTTCGACGCCACTTCCTGTCGAGAAAGCCTCCAAATCCTCCAAGCGCAATTCCGGCAAGTTTTGGTTTTTGTGTTTCGGCTTCATTCCAGAGAGTGGTGGCATCCGCAGAACTTATCCTGTAAATATCAACAACGTTGCCTTCACCGTAATCATTGCCAGCAAAAAGCTGAAACGTCGTTGCATCATAAAGATCGTAACCATAGTCATACATCAAGCGTAACCGTCCGGCTATTTCAGGATAATCAAGGCTGAGCTTGCTGATTGCCAAAGCTATTGATTCACTGGCCTTAAGGGTCGCGTGGTGAAGAACATTGTTTCCATCCTTGATAAAAGTCCCCAGACGCTCCATGAGCCTCTTGAAGGCAATTCCGGATTCACTGTCATGCTTATATTCCTGTGCAAAAAAACTTTTTATCTTTTCTTTTGAAAAATCTCCTGATAAAAGTGACCATTCCGAAAAAAGATAATTCTCATCTCCAGAAGCAAGAAGCCTCTCTTTGAGAATATAGTACGACTTCAGATTATCTTTAACAATATCATCATAAAATATCCTGATTGAACGAATAAAATTGTCGTTCCAATCAAATTCAGTAGCATAATCAGTTTGATTATTTTTATCGAAACAGAGATAAACAATTTTTTGTTCTGATATTGCTTTTTCAAGATTTTTTCGGAAAAAGCTTAACCTGCGTATTCTGAAATCGAGATCAAACTCTCTAAAGAAATTCTTTTCCGCCATCATCATGGTGGATTTTGGATTACTGCTCATAAAAGAAGTGCAATAATCTATTCTCCACAGCTTGACATACTCACGAACATTGTTGAAAATATCGAAATCCTCATCAACCATACTTGCCTTGGCAATCATCAAGGCTAACTGATCAGTCAACAGATTTAATCTGGTATAATGATATGCGGTATATGCTCCTCCCAGCTCATTGAGCATACTGTTAAAATCTTTCTTTTCTTCTCTCTTTTCATTTTTCGGGTTGGCAATATATCGCCAGAACTCTTTTATCGTTTCATATTTTTCATCCCACACAAAAGAAAAAAGATTTTTTGAAAGCTCTTCCCTGTTGTCTGCTGAACTCTTTAAGGCATAATTTTTAAACTCATTTTTGATATGTTTTTCAAGCTCATCCTTATTCTGATCAAACATCTTTTCATCAAGAATATGTTGAACTTTTTTTATCCAGTCATTTCTTTGCTTTAAAGAATTCAGTTCCTCCCTGATTGTTTCATATCTCGGCATGGAGAACGCCAGCAAACCGTTTTTTACAAATGAAATCTCTTTATTGGTTTCCTGGCCATCTTTCATTTCGGGAGATGGATCAATAAAAAGAAGCTTTCGTTCAATCGGGCAGGAAGCCTGGCGTGCATGAATAGCGTTAATGGCATGACCAAACGGTTTGTTGTCGAGGTATCCGCCATCAGAAAACTCTCTCTCCTCAAGCTCTGGGACACCCTGTTCGGCTCCAGCCCCGGGGTCGATATTTTCGTATTTTTTGAAAAAGAGAGTTTTCCAGTCACTTTTAACGGATTTCAGGGTTTCATGGATCTTTACCGGTTCAAAAGCTGGAGGAATAGAGGAGGTACAGCGTGAGGCAAAAGCCAGCATGGGATCGAACTCTTTGGTAAAATGATTTGGCGTTTTTTCCCAACTGGATGATTTTTCACGATACCTGAACGGGAAGACATGCTTGTAAATATGCTCATAAGCTGTTCCGCCACTTAATGCAAGGGGTACCTGAATGCCACGCAGATCGGTTGCCGTAACAAAGAGATCCATTGATTCGATATGGGGAAAATCTGTTCCCTTGTCCTCCATTTTCGTGAATGCTTCGAACAATTTTGCAAACATTCTCTGGCTGTTAAACAGGGATGTTTTCGGCTCTTTTGATGGAAAAAGGTGGGGTTGTGAATTCGAATCGTTGAGCAGTTTATCGATATCCCCTTCGTCAAGCCAGATATTTTCAAGAGCATCCAGATTATCAAGCCCCCGAACAAGACTTTTGGCAAGAAAAACACCGTTTATTCCACCTGCAGAAGTCCCGGAGATAATATCAACGACAAACTTATGCCTGAATGCGGAGGAAGTTTCATTCGACAGATAGTCCGCAATTTTTCTGTACACGGAAGATGTCTCCTGCTTGCCAGACATTGCTTGCTGTTCTGTTCGTGATGTCTGACTGGCGACCTCTTTACCGGCATTCGGGGCTGTCGCCTTGACCATACCAAGCAGCTCCTGAGCAATACCATTCATATAAATGGCCAGCGAGATGCCGCCATACATCACAACAGCAAAACGAATCTCTTTGGTAATTTCTTTATTGCTGTCTGTGGAAGAGCATGAAACCGGATCGTTCATAATTCGTGAAATTCAGGAGTTAAAAAAATAGATATCCAGGGAGAGCCTTCGTCATTATCGCTCAAACATAAAGAACGGTCACTGACCGACAAGCTCTGGCAAAGTCCTCTCTCCGATGATCTGATCGAAATCTACCGGAAACGATGGTTCAATATTGTTATGGCGATCCAGCCCTTCCGGCATGGCATGAATGCCCCTTGGAAACGACCCTTCGCCAAGAAGGTATTCAAGCAGATAGTTTGAGAGACGGTAATACCCGCTCGGCTTTCCTGTTGATGCAAGCGGTGGTTTTCCAATGGCCCAACCCTCAACAATCTCTGAAATGACTGGCAGATACAGCGCTTTTTTCAGTTCCTTTATCTGTTGCTGTTCTTGTGACATCAGATTCACACGTTATCGTTGAAAAGAGAAGGATTATTCCACTTTGTTTTCTCTATAAATGCTTCAGGTTGTTCTATAATGACATTTTTTCAGGAGAAACATACCCTCTTTCTTGTCATTTTATGGAAAAAGATGCTTTTCTAAAAACTTTTGCAGAGTCCTCCTGCAACCCTGCAAAATTTGCTATACTCTTTGAAACATTTTTTTCTTATGCATAAACCACTGCTGATTGTAAAAAATATCACACATGAAGGGCCGGGACTTCTTGAGGAGCTGCTTCAGCATGAAGGTATTGCCTCGCGAATTGAGGATCTTTCACAGGAAGGAACATTTCCTGACCCACGCGATTATCAGGCTGTCATTGTGCTTGGGGGGCCCCAGAGCGCGAACGATGAAACACCTGCCATGCAACTTCAGCTTCAGCAAATAAACACCGCATTGAACGAAAACATTCCTTTCCTCGGAATTTGCCTCGGCTTGCAGGCGCTTGTCAAAGCTGGAGGAGGAAAAGTCATAAAATGCCCTGTTAAAGAGGTTGGATTTACGGACAACACAGGGAGTCCGTATGGTATTGAACTGACCGCAGCCGGGCGACAAGATCCTCTTTTTGCCGGACTGACAAACAAGCTCACCGTCTTTCAGCTTCATGGAGAAACTGTAGAACTTGCTCCTTCCGGCATGGAACTCCTTGCTTCAGGCCATCTCTGCCGGAATCAGGCAGTGAAAGTGGGAACAAACGCCTATGGGCTGCAATGCCATTTTGAAATGACCTCTTCAATGTTTCTGGAGTGGTTGACCATCGACAGTGATCTGAAAAGAATGAACCATAACACACTCATTGATCAGTTTGAGGCTTGCCGTGAGGAATACACCGCAACAGGAAAAAAACTGATGACAAACTTTCTGGGCATCGCCTCGTTTATCTGAAGAAAATTATCTGCCAGTACACAAAGCTCCTCTATCACCGCTTGATGAGAAAAAGCGGTCACCATGTTTTTTCCTGAAAGGTGTACTCCAACACCGACTATGGTTCAACAAAAATAACCTCTTGCCGTGAGACTATTTGAATGCTTCACCGGGCTGAAGACCTGCCGCCTTCAGAATTTTGGCAAGGGGGCAGAACCCTGTAAATGCAGCCTGAAAAAGGTTTGCTCCCACAAAACCGGTAAACCAGAGCCAGTTCGGGTTATGGTAGACCGAGAGTAAAACACTTGAAAGCACAAAACAACCGGCAACAGCAAAGACGACGCGATCGATATTCATTGTCAAAGCATTTAAATGATGAATGAAGCTCCCCACCGCAAGCAACGGAGTATCTGGTTATAGAAGAAGATTAACAAACAAGCCAAAAAAGCAGCCCCGCCGCAGTTCTACAGACTATGAGTTCAAATTTTATCGATTCGTTTACAAGCCATAACCTGGGGGAACAGATCCCGTCGTGATTAAACCTGCTCAAGACATAGCTCTGGTGGCTGTCACTAAAAAAACCGGATATGACGCACTGACACCAGAACTGTTAACTTTTTCAAGCGTGTAAATAGTTTCAAACAAGATGTTCTCCAAACCCGCTGCTTTCAGTTGAATGGCAAGGACTGTTCGATCAAACCCGTGATGCACCTTTTCAAGCGGGTCATCATGAAACGAGCCATCTTCGTGATCAAGATCCGCCAGCGCAATCAAACCACCTGGAGAAAGCAAATTCGATATTTTGTTCAGAAACCCTGCGGTATCATCAACATGATGCAAGGTCATGCTGCTGTAAATCAGATCAAAGCGTTTGGCATGTTGTGTCATGAAGTCCGGAGATTGAGAGAGATCAACACAGGTTGTCTCAATATTTGCTCTTTGAGAACTTTGAATTTTTTGACTGAGCACCGCAAGCATTTCCGACGAGGTATCAATTGCTGACACACTCCTTACCAATTGAGCAATTTCAAGAGTGACAAGGCCAGTACCACATCCAAATTCCATGGCACGCATGGTTTTGGCTGGATTTACCGATGCTATTATTGCTTTCGCAACGGCCAGCGCGAGCGACCTGCGTCGAGGATTTTCATCCCACAGCAATGCTTCCCGATTAAATTTATCGGGACTGTTCCACATTTCAGACATGATGACAACAAATAAAAATGGACGTGGTATAAATTATTTAACCTTCAGTGTTGCTGATCGGAAAGACACCCTCCCTTGCGGTGTAGCCCTGCGCCACAAGAAGGACAGAGATTTTCCCTGCATGGCTCACCCTTACGATGCGGAAGCTCCAGTCCACATTCAGGACACACGCATATATCGGGACGATCCGAGGCAATACTATCACAAACAGCTCTGAACACTCCCCCCTGAATACAAAGCTGTTTCCCGTCAACAAGAGCTTCAGCCACTTTTTTTCGGGCAGTTTCGAGAATACGACCAAAGGTAGGACGGGATACATTCATCTGCATTGCCGCATCCGCCTGGTACAAACCCTCCTTGTCCGCCAGCCTGATCGCTTCCAGCTCGTCAATTGTCAACTGAACACTTTGTAACACTTCAGAGTTTACTCCATCCGGCTTGAAACAGGTTACCTTAGGAAGATCCTGAATACTGCGACAGTGTAAAGGCCTGCCAGCTCTCATTTTTTTCATCCGTTACCCATCAGGAATCTGTTTATTTACCGGGTTACTGTTTTAACAACAAATTCCGGCGGTTCCATGATATGACGTTTCACCGCACAGAGATTGGCCGCACTGATAACAGCATCTTTGTATT
>CAILXE010000038.1 GCA_903838095.1 uncultured Chlorobiaceae bacterium | reverse complement strand
TCCCCCTTTAGTGGGTCATTATTACACGCCGATTCACATGTTATCTGGATATGCACCATGTACAAATATATATTCTTTAAATTCTGCAAGAATATCAATAGCGACTTGATCAATCACTTTTTTAGTTTTTACCCAATTCATCATGTTTATAATTATCTCATTAAATATTTTATCGATTTTACTTTTGAAAACTATTGCTATTCTTATAGCCAATGGTTTGTTACTTGTGCGTAATGAGCGTCTAAATTCACGTCGTTGTAATTGTAACTGAATTGACTGCGGAAATACAACCCTGAAATAATAGATGCCGTATTGGTTGGTTTGCAGATAGGAGGGGAGACGCATAGTTTATAATCCGCCCAAAATGTACCAGTTCAGTGTACCAGTAGGTTTTCGGTAGAAATAAACAAAAAAACCCACTAAATATTATATTGATAATATCAGTAGGTTGGGGTGCCAGTGCAGGGTTCATGTTGGCTGGGGGACGAGGGCTCGAACCTCGATAAGCGGAGTCAGAGTCCGACTTATACCATTGAAATTCAATACGCGTTCACTAATAACTATAATAAAATCATTCTATTAGCCAATGTTGCATTATTGTTGGCTGTTGTTCATTGTAGTTTATTCTTTGCACCAAGTGCACTGAAAATGCACTGATATTCCTTGAGCAGCATCCTGTCCGGTTACGCATGAGCCAATCTGAGGGGGTACTCAATCCGATAAGAGATAGTCTATACGCTTTCCGGTATTCCCCTGAGTTAGGAAAGATGTCGCCTCTGTATTTTTTTAATTTGTGTGTGAAAATAGGGGCAAGGAGAAACATCGTCACAGCGCAATACAGTTTGTCACTCCTGGCCAACGGCACCGCGGTGAGGATCTTTTAATCCTCAAAAAGAGAAAAGAACTCTACGAATCCGCCAAGGAAAAATCCCCTTAACGATGGGCGAAACAATGCCGAAACTGGAACCCATCAACAACCGTTACCCTTAACCATAAAAAATCCTCCCAGGATCGGAGAGAATCGGAAGCAATGGCGGCGTGATATAAATTCTTTCCGGTAACCAGTCAATATTATTTATATTTTGGCTTTATAAAATGTAAATAATATTGACTCAGCAAACGAGCGAAGCGGAGTGCGGTAGGAATGAAAAACTACCGTGAAAATGGTTAATAAAAAACGACATCTTTATTGACAGCGAGCGGTATCAACGCGTCCCCACACTCTTTGCATTTATATTATTTGATCCCGATGAGGTAAATACCATCAAGTCAACACGCTTAATGATACGGAAAGCTCATTAATAAGCCCGCATCCCATTTTGTATGTGGAGCCACCCCTCTTTGCATGTGCACTCATATGTGATCACCTATGTTATTATTGATCATAGGTCAACAATCTATATATCCGTAGATGAAAAGTCTTGAAACAAGTTCACCATGTTCACCAAGTTTACCTTTACCCCCCGGTCTTATACTCAAACGAATTGGCATGATGAACCAGGGCGGAGAAAAAGGAGCTTGAGGTGCCTCAGATGGCGTATGCGGAACTAGGGTACGGCAGTTGAGTAGATTTTGGCAGGAGTGGGGAAAGGCAAGGAATCTTAGCCGTAGAGGAGAAGCACTTTTCTCTTGTCTATTGGCTGCTTGCGGGGTAGCGCTCTGTCGGGATACAAGCAAGCGCGAAGCACCGAGAGGGTGGGTTCTACACAAAAATAAATAAGATGGTCGGGTCCCTTTAGATTACGTGCACTCAATAAGAGTCACGATGCGGTAGTTTTCCCTAAGGACTGGCTCTACATTGCCGTGCAATTTTCCCTTTCGGGCGAGTTATTGCGGACTCATTTATGAGTATCATAATAAATCCCCTGTATATTTTTTCAACTCTTTTTTTAGATGAGCGTTCTCATTTTTCAACGCGTTATTCTCTTGTTTTAATAGCTTGTTGTTGAGTTTTGATTCTTCAAATTTCATTTCAAGGTTTGCCGTTTTTTTTATCGCTAATTCCTTGTTAGCAGCCTCAGCCTCGCGTGCTTGGAGTGTTATTTCCCGCGCCTTAATAGCATCTTTTTCTTTGAACAGCGGAGCAAGCCTTTCCTCTTGATTTTTCAGGATCGCCGCATGCAACATCAGGTTCGCATAATCGGCAATTTCCCGCTCTTCCTTTTCGTGTCCAGCATTTACTAAAGAATCAACAGCTGAATTTAGCACTCCGAACAACGGTATTGCTGCCAACATTAACAACCAGCCTTGTTGGTTGCCAAAAAAGAAAACCAATACTGATTCCCAGACGAATTCGGTGAGGTTGATATAACCCCAAGCAACGACAATAGCCACGCCTGCCAATATTGCCACAAACGACATCCAGACATATTTATTCATCTCAAATATGCCTCTGTGGTTTCTTTATTGAAGTGGCCTACTTCCTGGGCTACAGTTTCTTTTGCATCTTCATATGTTTTACCGTTCCTCTGAAGCTCAGCCATGCGTTCCTGGGCGTAACTGTGACGAAGCCCATGTGCCCCCCTGGACCAGCCCAGTGTTCGTTTTGAGGCCTCGGTGAAACTCGCGCTCCACCGGTTTCCCCCGCTGATGTCATATCGCTGCTGATAATGTATGCCCCGATCTGTTACTCTTATGGGCTCAGATAGACGTCTTTCTTCAAGTCGGTTCGCCACGTTTCGAGGGATCATCACTTCACGCACCAGTCCACCTTTGCCATGGACGGTGTACCGTTCGCCATCACGGCCAGCGAATCTGTCAGCATTCCATCCTCGATGAATCGATGGGCCGTGTTCATTGATTCGTCGCAGGGTCAACAACTCATGCGCTCGTAATCCGGCACTGTACGCAATCTCCGTCGCGAGTCCGTTGCGTTCGGTTTGCGCTGCGGCCACCAGAAACACTTGGTCGGGGGTATAGCTCCGGCAAGTAAGGCGGGTTTCCTGGAGGCTTTTGACCACTTCCAATTTTTGCCCTAAGTGCATCTGGATTGCCTGACGATCCAAGTCAAGTGTCTTTTGGCTCACTTCGCCGGCCCGATGTTGCAGATAGTCCATCGCCATTTCTGGTTTTGTGCCGGAGCGGAAGAGAGAACCGCCGTTGCTCTCACGTATAAATTTGGCATAGCCAGTTAGGGCTTGTGTGTATGACCGAGCAGTGCCAAGACTGTGGATTTTTCCGTCGCTGTTGTTGCCATGCCGGGGCGTGTTGAGTGCCAGCTTTTTGGCGACCGCCCCCTTTGCTTGTGATCTCGGACTCTTGCCCATTTACTCACTTTCTTGCTCGCAAAAAACGACAGATTGACATACGAGTAATCTTGACGCGGTGACGAACAGATAGCCATTCAGCCAAGACGGCAAAACTTGCTCCAGCTTGACGCATCGCTATCAGTTCGCCGGTGTATTTGTCCAACTTGCTTTTTCCCTTAACATAATTCCCTCGTCTGGCTTTTCGCAGCTTGGTTTTAATTGCTTCGACCTCCTTTACCGCATCAAAACAGGTATCATTTTTCACCACGATGTGACCTCCGATTATATCGTTGAAGCAGTAACTCGATTGAGGAAAATGTAGATACTTTTGATAACTCGGACTTTGTAACGCGGATATCGCGGAACGCTTGATGTTGCACCGTCCCCCGCTATGTTGGCACAGTTTAACATAGCGGGGGACGATTTGGACGCTACGCGCAACAAAACCGGTACCCATCTCAACAGGGAAACTGTCTTGTTCCCTCTTGTGGCCAAGAGCCACATTATGAGAGACTGAAAATCGACCGTATCTTATGATTTTTTTTCTGGCGTTCCCAAGATTTGGCTGAAATCTTCCGGCGTTCGCCAGAGTAGGCTTAAATCATCAAGTCCGATTTCCAAATTGCTGGTTTCTGGATTGCTGGTTAACCTTTCTGGGATCAGTGTTGTTGCCGGTGCCTGAGGTGTAGAGGCTGGTGACTTTGTTTTTTTACTAAAAAATGGAAATTTCATTAAAATTCTCCTTTTTTGTTTTTGGTCTACCTTTATTAAATGTTATCTCCACGCTGCCGGGGAGAGGGAATTCTCTTTATGTGGGCGTATTTGCGCCCGTCGTTTTCAAGAAACAGGTATACCCATACTTACCCGGACGATCTGAAATCCGGGCGTTAATCCCGATGAGACGAAGTGCTGGGGCAATCCGCCTTAGCCCATCGGCAAAGCCTTTTGGTGACCGGGGCCAGGTTTCGCCTTCCGGTCGATAAGGGGTAACCGCCTCGAACAATCCTTTGACCGTTCCCTCGTAACCCGTAAGGTCTCGATCCAAGAATGCCAAACAAGCTACGGCAACCGGTGAGGCATCAAGCGTTCTGTGAACTCCATCCCTCCTTTTTTCTTCGTAATCGGATAGAAACTCCCCAGGCTTCCGACCGTATACTCGATAAACGGCTTCCCCTAGATGAGCAAAATCAGCCATCCGTGGTCGTTTGTTTTCCGGTATTTCGATTTTTGGGAGTTCCGCAAGTACCTTGACAAACAAATCCAATAGGCCTCCTATGATCTCACCTTTGAACTGCTCGAACGACTGTTTGATCTCCACTTCGGACAATCGTGCTTCGATAGACGGCAGGTCTATGTGCACCGTCCGCCCGAGTAAATCTTGGGCCGTGACAATGGTGGCAATCCCATTGAGCATGACGGGCCGCTTAACATCCATGACCGTTTCTTCGCCATTAGTATATAGTGTCCGGCTTGAAAAACCTCCACCAGTCGCCAATACACAGAGTGCGTCTTGATATTCCGACTTTATGCACGACAAATTGTTGTAGGAAATGACGTGCGCGTTCTTAGCAGAAATAAAAACATCTTCAATGTTTTTGGGGGCTGCGCGAAGATTAACACGATTGGGATCGATGATTTCTCTGAGGTATTGTTGGGTTGAACTTTTGGCGCTCCCCTCTTCACCAGTCAGCTCAAGAACTGCATAGGGGGTTTCGGTTCGCAGACATTCCAGCACCCAGGCCAAAACAATAAGTCGATCTTCATGTGGGATATTTACAATCCTCCATAAATGAGTTAAATCACCGCCTTGCACAGGTTCCGGCAAGGAGCGCATGGATGCCGTTCGGATAAACATTACTGGCGGGGCAGGGTCGATCCGCCAACCAGTAGATTTAATTTCTACTGCTCGCCACAAATCATCACACAAGTCGAGCCAGACTGCACCGTCATGGTTAGCAACTCGCAACGGAACAGACCGCGCCTCCCCCTCGAACCTTGCAATCCCGGATAAAGTTGAGATTGCGGATTTGAGGGGTTTTTCTCCTGGCACTCGCCTACGTTCAATGTAGCACTGAAACGTCAGCCACTCCCGAAAGCCCTCGCTAGTGATTCGCCAACATTCCCGATGTCCCGACTTCACAAATACAGCGTAAGGATCATTGTCCAGGCAATGAAACAAGGTGCAGCGATTCTTCGCCATTTCCATCAATAAATCAGCAGATTCCTTTTCGGCTTCATTGTCTTCACCATCGCGAATTGCTGCGTCTAAATCTGAAATTCGTATGTCAGTTGATGCTTTCTTGATTTTTAGCCGCATTCGCTGGAACTCTGCAGGGCTTGATTGTCGCATCAGTCGCAGAGCATCCAGGACGGAAGGCTCAAACACTGCGCCAACATCAGGATTATCACCAGTAACCTGGTCGAGCGCAGCCCTAATCGTTGCTTTTGCAACTTCAACACTATTCGTTTGATTGGATGAAAATTCATCCTGGTTGGTGGTATCGCACTGAAAGTCCGTGGCAGTAAAAGCTGTCCGGTGATGGTCGTTAGAATTACTGACGAGATGGTTACAACGGAACTCGCTCATAAACTCACATTCGCGTGGTATCTTCGGCAGAATTTTAAAAGGGCGAGCCAGCGGTTCGTGATTATTTGTTTTCACGCCTACCATAGGTGCATCACCCATCCATTCGGGCCGAATCGATCTGTGAAAAAAATGCAGCCTCGTCTATCAATACCCGTTTCCCGACCTTCCGAAAACATGAGTAAAACCCGTTGGTTACACGATTGAAAATTAGCCACCGGAGTGAATTCTCGGTGAATGCACTATATTTCGCCGAGAATTCTTTTATTGTGAGATAGTTTTTTATTTTCGGTGCGCTTCCTTGTTCTTGACACTCCATCATTGCTCCTGGCTGGATTGTTTCCATTTCTGCTCCTTTTGGGGATTGCAATTTTTTTTAATTTAACTTAAAATGATACTAAACAAATCAAAACTAATATCATACATAAACTACCCTAAACTAAACCATACAGCAAGTAAAATGCTCACTTTAGCCGAATTTTTACAAAAAAAAGAAAATCAGGAAATTATAGTAAACAAAATAATCGAGAAGTTTAGGGCGAATGGAGAGTGGGGAAAACATGGGTTATTCGCTGAAATTGGAAGAAAAGCTGGGTTTTCACCCGCTTATGTGGGGCAAGTATTTAATGGACACAAGCCGATCAGGGAGAGTTTTGTTGAAAAAATAGCGGACTACTTAGGAGTGTCTGTGGAGTGGCTTCGAAGAGGAACTGACACCATCGACTACGAGGCAAGGGAAAATATTGATTCGTTACTTCATGACGAAATAGTTGAAATAGTGAATGAGATTTT
>CAILXE010000037.1 GCA_903838095.1 uncultured Chlorobiaceae bacterium | reverse complement strand
GTGTATATCTTGAAAAAATACGACTCCATTCAATCAACCTCTCCCGGAGGTTGATGATGAAAAGCATAATCATTGCATCGTCCTGAACCTATGTTTGCTCAACCGACAAGCGCCATGTCCAATAGCGGAAAAATGCCTGTAAAAATACTTGTTGCTTCCCCCGGTGACGTTGATAAGGAGCGGCAGATTGTTGAAGAGGTGATTGCAGAGTGGAACATCTGCAATGGTGATGAGCGCAAGATGGTTCTCGAAGCGATACTGTGGGAAAAACATGCGGCGCCTGAAAACCGGGGAGATGGAGAGGGGCCTCAGGAGCCAATTACCCGCCAGATTGTTGATGATTGCGATTGTGCTATCGGGATTTTCTGGAATCGCATAGGAACCCCCACGGCGATAGCTGCTGGTGGCGCTGTGGAAGAGGTGCAGAGAATGCTGACTGTGCTGAAGCGTCCGGTTATGCTCTATTTTTCCGACATGCCCATTTCACCGAGCAAGATCGATGATCAGCAGAAAGCAAAGCTTAAAGAGTTCAAGGCTGCGATGAAGGCCGACGGACTGATTTGGGAATACGACAACCTTGAGGCATTTCGCATTCTTATTGCCCGCCACCTTGACAAGCAGATTCGCGAGTGGTTCTGCACTGCCGGATCGCCAACCATCAAGCAACCCATACCGGAGGATGAGGAACTACGCCGCTATCAGGCCGCGCTGAAAGAGGAGCTGGGTTACATCCGTATGCTTGGAATGCCGGGTGTCGAAAGCATCAAGGTGAACCTGAACAACGACACCTTTGTGCCACTCCGCCTCTCCGACCAGCAGGTGAGAGGGACAAAATCACAGGAACAGGATGTGCAGTCCCATGAAGGGGAAAGCCATATCTTCTCTCCTGATGAGGTGATGAAACGGGCCTTCAAAAAGCGCAGGATGCTTCTCGTTATTGGCGATCCCGGCGCAGGCAAAACCACCCTGCTCAAATATTATGCCTTGTGCGCCCTTGAAGAGAGCCAACGGCTTGGTTTTGCAGTTCCACCGAACGTCTTCTATCTGCCACTTCGCGACCTTGTGCGCGATAAAGCCACCAATCACTACGATTCTCTTCCGGCAAACCTTGCAAGCTGGGCAGGAAAGCACCATCAAACCATTGGCGCCCGATTGTTCGATGATTGGCTCCAGAGCACACCATCTCTTGTCTTGCTCGATGGGCTCGATGAAATCAGCAATACCGAAGAGAGAAAAGAGGTGTGCCGGTGGATAGACTGCGCCTGGAGCGGTTTCAGTAAGGCCTTTTTTGTGGTGACATCCCGGGCGACCGGATACATCAAGGAGGATGGGATTGAACTTGAAGTCAAACACGAACGGGCAGATGTTCAGGATTTTACGCCAGAACAGCAGGAGCGTTTTTTAAGGAACTGGTTCACTGCGGCATTCCTTGACGACCCTTGTGAAAAGGGAGCTGATGAAGCTGACTGGGAGCGAAAACAGCGGGCCGAAGCCGAGGCGCGAACGACAAGCATGGTTGCGCATCTCAACGGTGAAAAGAACAGGGGGTTGCGTCAATTGGCGGCCATCCCCATGATTCTGCAGATCATGGCAATTTTGTGGAAGGACAGGGATTTTATGCCTGAAAATCGAGTCAAGCTCTATGAGGCATCCCTCGATTACCTGCTCGAATTCCGTGACAAGCGGCGAGGCATCAAGCCGCTGCTTTCGGCGGCGCATTCACGGCAGGTGCTGGCGCCGGTCTCCCTCTGGATGCAGGAGAAGCTCAAAAAAGACGAGGCAGCCAAAGCTGATATGCTCCCAGCCATGCAGGAGTGGCTTGATACGCTCAATATGTCTGATACCCCTCATGCCGAAACATTTTGCGACTATCTGGTCAAACGCGCCGGTCTGCTGGTTGAGACGGGCGGCAAAGAGTTACTTTTCCGGCATAAATCATTCCGTGAATACCTTGCCGGAGTGCAGCTCAAGGAGGATCGCCCTTATGAGCACCTCACCATGCTTGTGAGCAATTTTGGAGAGGACTGGTGGACCGAACCACTGCGCTTTTTTATCGCCTCTGTTGATGCTCAGGTTTTTGATGCCTTTATGCAAAAGCTGTTAGACTCACCGGTCAGCGAAGCTCTGACGACAAAGCAGCAGTTATTGCTCCAGACCATTATTGAAGAGGCAAAAGGGCAAAAAGTTGATGCGCTGTGCCGAAAGCTTCTGGATTCTGATACTACTGCCGGGCGTCAGCGGGTGATTCTCGATTGCCTGAAAGCCATCAATAAACCAGTTGCCCTTTCGGCGCTGGAGCAGTTCATGGAACAGAAACTTGCTCAAGAGCCCACAGAACGTAGTGATGTTCTTGGCCGTGCCGAAGAGTTAATTATTGCCTTCGGTGGCAAGGCGCTTGAGCGAGCGGGTGACCAAAGTGTCAGCGGCAAACCAGCCTCATACCGCAACCCGAATGAGGAGAATGCAGAGTATATCCTGATACCGGGAGGAAACTACTGGTATTCTGCGATGCAGAAAGCGGTTGATGTAGCTGATTGTTATGTTGCCAAATATCCTTTAACCAACAAGCTTTACCGTTCATTCATCAAGTGGTTGGATGAAAAAGATTCAGGGAAAAACCATGCTTTGGCATACAGGGCAGCATTGGACAGGATTGCGCAGGGTAACGAATGGGGCCCGGGGTTTGGTGACTATCTCAAGGGAAATAGTGACCTTGCTGGTTTGTTTCGCTCAAACTATGATGAAGATCGGAAATTCAGTGGCGACAATCAGCCTGTTGTAGGCGTGAAGTGGTATGCAGCGCAGGCCTATTGCCTGTGGCTTTCGATGCTGGAAGGCAAGACAGCTTGCTATCGTCTTGCGCATGAAGTTGAGTGGGAGTGGGCAGCAGGCGGCAAACAGGGTACAGCCGGGCAGAAAGTGCGTGAATATCCGTGGCTGGAAGAAAAGGGTAGAGCGAATCCAAAACTGCTAAATTATTACGGAAGCAATATTCAAGCAACAACACCGGTTGGGAGCTATCCTGATGGTGCAACACCAGAAGGTCTGTATGATATGGCTGGTAATGTGTGGGAGTGGTGCAGCGATTGGTATGGAGATGACGGCACTTTTGCCGATCTGCTTGGGCCTGAAACCGGTTCGCTCCGTGTGCTTCGTGGCGGGAGCTGGCTCATCAGCGCCGAGCGCTGTCGGTCGGCTGATCGCAGCAGCTACCCCCCCGGCGACCGGGGCGACGACATTGGCTTCCGCCTGGTGTTCGTCCCGTAGTTCAGGGGCAGTTATCCGG
>CAILXE010000036.1 GCA_903838095.1 uncultured Chlorobiaceae bacterium | reverse complement strand
TATCGGCATTTTCAGGGAGCTCTTTGATCCGGCTGATGAGGTCGATCTGCTGATTCATGCCAGCGAAGATCCGCTTGATGCCCATATCGAAATTGTGGCCAAGCCAAAAGGGAAAAAGCCCCTTTCCATTGAGCAGTTGAGCGGTGGAGAAAAAGCGCTGACGGCGCTGTCACTCCTCTTTGCTATTTATCTTGTAAAACCAAGTCCGTTCTGTATTCTTGATGAAGTGGATGCACCACTTGATGACGCCAATGTCACCCGCTTTATTAAACTCCTTAAAAAATTTGAGAATAACACTCAATTCATTATTGTTACGCACAACAAAAAAACAATGGCCTCCTGTCAGGCACTGTACGGGGTCACCATGGAAGATGAAGGGGTATCGAAACTGATCCCCGTACGGATTGAAAAAATAAGGGATTGAGCGGTGTCACGAAAAAATATACCGAAGAAACTTGTGTTATTTGACATAGATGGAACCTTGCTTTCGATGAACGAGGTGAATCGCACTATCCTTGGTGATGCCCTGAGAGCGGTATACGGTACCGAAGGGAGTACAGGCACTCACAATTTTGCGGGCAAGCTGGACTGCACCATCATCCATGAAGTCATGCAGAGCGCCGGGCTCAGTGAGAGTGACATTGCAGAAAAATTTGATCTGGCCAAAGAGACCTATATTGAAATGTTCCGAACGCAAGCCAAAGCTTCTGACGTCGTTCTGATGCAGGGTATCCGGGAGCTCCTTGATGAGCTTTCAGGCCATTCCGAGCTGCTGCTTGGTCTTTTAACCGGTAATTTCGAAGAATCGGGACGCCACAAGTTACTGCTCCCTCAGATAAATCATTACTTCCCGTTCGGTGCTTTTGCTGATGACGGATTCAGCCGCAACGAACTTCCGCCGGTAGCCGTCAAAAAGGCATACCAGCTTACCGGCATAACATTTTCTGAACACAATATCATTATTATAGGCGATACGGAGCACGATATTACATGCGCCAGGGTTCTGAACGCAAAGTCTATTGCTGTGGCAACCGGCACCTATTCAATGGAGGAACTGAAAAAACATAATCCGCACGTACTGTATGACAATCTGGGCCGCACGGATGTTGTTCTCAGTGAAATCCTTCAATCCTCAATAAACTAACTGCTCTTTTATGAAGACGTACCGACGGCAAATCCGTGAAAAGATTTTACAGGCGCTTTACACCATTGAAATCCGTGATACCGACATAGACTCTGCTGCGGGCTGGCTCTTGACCGAAGAGATTCTTGCTGATGCCAATGCCATGAAGTTCTTCAATATGCTCATTAAAAACATCAAGGAGCACAAGGAGGAGATTGACCGCTATATCGTGAAGCATACCTTTAACTGGGATATGAGCCGGATTGCGATCATTGACAAAAATATCATTCGCATGGCTTTGACAGAAATCCTCTACTGCGAGGATATTCCTCCCAAGGTTTCAATCAATGAGGCAATTGAAATCGCTAAAAAATTTAACAGCACCGACAAGAGCAGCAAGTTTGTCAACGGCATTCTTGACGCAATTTTCAATGATCTCAAGGCGGAAGGAAAGGTCCATAAAAATGGAAGGGGACTGATTGACCAGTCGGTAGCCAAGATGCAGAAAACGGAGAGTGACCCTGAAAAAACCGGTATTGATACCTGAGAAGCGATGAGCATGACCCCTGAAGAGAAGATTGCTTTTCTCAATAAAGCGCTCGGCCTCACCTATCCGCATCCGAAAAGCGAGTTGCACTATAACAGCCCGTTTCAGTTGCTTGTGGCAACCATTCTTGCCGCCCAGTCAACCGACAAGCAGGTGAATATTATAACTCGTGAACTTTTTCGGCGTGCGCCCGACGCCGAGAGTATGAGCCTGATGGAACTTGATGAAGTAAAAGGTTTTGTGCGCTCTGTCAACTATTTCAACAACAAGGCGAAAAACATCCTTGAGGTCAGCCGCATTTTGATGGAACGTTATCAGGGAGAGGTGCCGGCAACGAGAGAGGCGCTTGAAACCCTGCCCGGCGTTGGGAGAAAAACGGCAAACGTGGTACTCGGTAACGCCTTCGGCCAGCCAGTGATGCCGGTGGACACCCATGTACACCGCGTTTCAAACAGAATCGGGCTGGTACATACCACAAAAGTTGAACAAACTGAAGTTGAGCTGATGAAGATTATTCCTGAAGCGTGGGTTATCGACTTTCATCACTATCTGCTGCTGCACGGACGTTACACCTGCAAGGCAAAAAAGACTGAGTGTGCCAACTGTACGGTCAGCAGCATCTGCGATTATCCTGAAAAAAACTAACTGAGTTCTATTTTTCGGTCAACGGCATAGATCCACTCACCTTCAGGTCGCTGCCGATTGCCAGCCCAAAGCTCCAGCATCACCCCTTTGCTTGAGGAAACCGGAGAGGTAAAAATTTCAATCTGATAATAGAGCTCGTCGAGCAGGTCATCCCAAACTTTTTCAAGATAGGATCCCCCCTCAGCATAAGCTGCGCCAGGAGTCAGGCTGCATGAAACATCTGTTTGAAAATAGTCGGTGAGATAGATAAAGCTGTCGGGCATCAGAAAACCACCTCTGAATGTTCCACGCGAACGCTTGACACCGGGAAGGTCAACCCAGAATTCAAGTAGGGTATCGGATGTCAGTTTGCAGTCACTGGTAAGCTTTTCAAAAAGCTGCTGGACGGTATGACGAATGAGCACTTTGTTCTCGTTGGAGAGCTCATGCATTTTGAAATCTGGAGTATGGTCGCGCATGTCAGTGAACAGTAAGTTATCGATTGGATTGAACAGGTGAATATAGGGTTATTTCAGGGTGGCTGCAACCCGTCCAAAAACTGCCGCTCTCTTCTCATCTGGCTGGTTCAATCGTAATTGTTTTCTGCAGAACAGTTTCAAGCCATGGTTTCAGCAGATCGGCAGCCCAGATTTCAATATCGGGTTCAAAAAGGGTTGTCAGGTAAAGGGTAATGACCTGTTCCTGAATCTCAACATTAATATTCTGAATATTCTGCCGGTGACCTCGCTCAAGACCATTGGCAAGGCGAAGAATTCCCGAAAGCACATCAACGGCCCGTTTATGCGTTGGCTTCAGTATACTGTAGGCGGTATGCTTTTCCGACGGGGGGGATTTACGATGATAACGGACAACATGACCCATAATCTCGATTTCCGAAGGTGAAAATCCCCGGAGTTCTCCGTGAAGAACGATGTACTGGCTGTGCTTGTGATGGGAGGAGATGGAGATAAATGCGCCGATATTATGAAGCAGCGATGCGTACTCCAGAAGTTCACGGTATGGCGCCTCAAGATGGTGCAGAATGGCAAGTTTATCGAACAGTTGCAGGCTGAGCCGGGCAATGTATTCAGCATGTTCACGATCCCAGTCGCAGCGAAAACCAAGTTCATTGACACTTTCCCTTCTGATGTCAAGCGCAACCTGATCGCCCTTTTTTTTCGCCCCGTCAAGGCGAAGCTTCATGTAGTGAAGGACCATTCCCTCCCGCAGCGCCGAATCTGAAATCACAATCTCTTCAAGCTTGAAAAGTCTGAAAATCATATCAACTAAAATCAGACCCGGAATAATCAGATCAACTCTTTTTTCGTCCAGACCGGTCATTTTCCGCCGTTCAGCAGCATCAAGGGGAATAACGGCCTTGTAAAGTTCCTGAAACTCTTTACAGGTAAATGCGCTGTTATTGAGCGAAACGTCGCTCTCCCTGCCATTCATCGAACAGATCATGCGAGCAATATTCTGGGCTGTGCCCGAAGAGGCTATCGCTCTTGTCACCTTGAGTTCTGAGGCTTTTTCAACGGCTGAAACCATTTCTGCCGCAAAGAACTGTTCGAGCATCTTGATTTCATTCACTGAAATCGGTTCGGTAGTGACGAATCGTTCGCGCATTCTTGCCACACCGATTTTACGACTCTCTAAAAGTTGTACCCCTTTGTGATTGACCAGCACAAACTCAACTGAACCGCCACCAATATCAAACAGAAGATCCGGGGTTTTGCCAATCTTCACCGAATTACGGACGCCGTAATAGATAAACTCAGCCTCCTCCTTGCCTGATATAATCTTGACTTTAAGACCTGTTTCTGCCTTGATTCTTCGAAGAAAATCACACCGGTTTCTGGCTTCACGGATAGCGCTGGTGGCAAAAGCTATAACATTTGAAGAAGCGACGCCATGCTGTTCGGCAAGAACAAGAAAATTTTTCAGGGCGGCAATACCAGACACCATCGCCTCTTCGTCAAGCATTTTCGTTGAAATGCTGCCCCGGCCAATACAGATCATATCCTTGACACGATCAATCTCAACCAGCCCTTTTTCCTTGCTTCCTTCAACAATAATCATGTGGAAGGAGTTTGTGCCGAGATCAATAGCGGCTACTCTCAATTTTTCAGTTGTCATGAATATGGTCTTAATGCAAATTTAAATGGGATGCAAAATACATGATTTGGAAGGCAAATGGAAGGAGAAGTG